>JBOHQZ010000803.1:0-3603 GCA_050732275.1 bacterium | reverse complement strand
ACCCGGTCGAAAAAATAAGTATATTGGAAATCCCGCGGATCGATTTTCGCCGTGCGAATATGATCTTGCAAACAGGTTTCGAGCGAATCAACCTGGCAACGCTCGCTTTTGGCGATGAGATAATACGTAACGCGAACCTTATCAATCGTAAAACTTGATTTGGCTTTGCTCTTCAAATAATCAACAGACGTAATGAGGCTACCGGGCTGCCCCGCAAAGCGAGGAACGGCTGCAAGCGTTGCCGGTTCCGAGTCGCGCGCCGATGGTTTGGCAACGTCCGGTGAGGCCTCGGCCGCCTCTTGCAATTCGGGACTCGGCCGCGGCGCTTCGCGGCGTTTATCTTTTGGAATCAGGCCTCTTCCACCCAACAACAACCAGGCGAGAATTGCAATAAAAATGATCTTCCATAAATCCATACTTGCCTCCACGATGATCGCGTTTGAAATTTTGCGATCGATCCTGATCGGGACGCCATCCAGCCGTAGGGTGAGCAGCGGTGTAGTTATTCTACGGAATGCGGCCAATTTTGTCAAGAGAAAAAATACGATTGATGACTTTTTGCTTGATTTTTTGAAAATGCGGATTATATTTCAATTCCATAATTGAACAGGCCGTGATTTTCCTCAAAATGAACGAAGCGCTAAAAAAAATGCGCCATGATGCGGCAGCCATTTTTCAGGCAGGGTTGCGCGCGGTTGCGCCTGAAGAGGCCGTGCGCCGCCATGTGCATCGTGATGGCGATGCTTTGATCGTCACCGGCCGTCGATATGACTTGCCGGCATTCCGCAAAGTTATCGTGGTTGGCGCCGGCAAAGCCGCGTGCCCGATGGCCAAAGTTCTCGAAGAAATGCTGATGGACCGGTTAGCCGGCGGGCATGTCAATGTCAAGTACGGCCATCTCACGCCGCTCAAAAGAATTCAAATTCAGGAAGCCGGACACCCGGTTCCGGATGCAGCAGGTTTGGCGGGAACGGAAAAAATTTTCGATCTGCTGGCGACGGTTGAGAAAAATGACTTGGTTATTGTTGTGCTTTCCGGCGGTGGCTCGGCGCTGTTGCCCATGCCGAGCGCCGGCATAACTTTGGAGGAAAAACAAGCAACGACCAAACTGCTGCTGGCCTGTGGCGCGAATATAAACGAGATGAACGCGATTCGCAAGCATCTCTCGCAGGTGAAAGGCGGGCAGCTTGCGCGGGCGGCTTATCCGGCGACGTTGATCACGCTCATTCTCTCGGACGTTATCGGCGATCCGCTCGATGTGATTGCCTCCGGGCCGACGGTAGCGGATACGAGCACTTTTCAAGAGGTGCAGTCAATTTTGGAGAAGTATGGCATTCGCGAGCAACTGCCAACTTCGGTGCAAAAACATTTGGCCAAAGGCTTGGCCGGCGAAGCGCCGGAGACGCCGAAACCGGGGGACGCCATTTTTGTCAAAACGCAAAATCTCGTCGTCGCGAGCAATCGCCAAGCCATCGAGGCGGCACAAGCCGAAGCGCATCACCTCGGTTATCGGACATTGATTCTCTCGACGCTGATCGAAGGTGAAACGCGCGAGGTCGCGCGCGTACACGCGGCGATTGCCAAAGAAATCCGCGCTTCGGGCCAGCCGCTTCCGCCTCCGGCTTGCGTGATCTCCGGCGGTGAAACGACGGTGACGCTGCGCGGCAACGGGCTTGGCGGCAGGAATCAGGAATTTGTTCTTGCTGCAGCTATCGACCTTGCTGACGTGCCGGATGCCGTCATCTTGAGCGCGGGAACGGATGGCACGGACGGCCCGACTGATGCAGCCGGCGCTGTTGGTGACGGCGAAACGATCCGTCGTGCGGCGAAATTAGCGTTGCAGCCGCAAATTTTTCTCAACAACAATGATTCGTATCGGTTTTTTGAGAAACTTGGTGATCTGCTGATCACCGGGCCGACCAATACGAACGTCATGGATCTGCGGCTGATGCTGATTGGGTAGTGCTTCGGACCCAAACCGGGCCTGGTTGCAAAAAAATAAAAAATGAAAAATGTTAATTTTTTTTAACCTTTTTACAAAAAAATTTCGTATATTTTAACTATTCATTTTTTGCTGAAGTTGTCCGAACGGATATTACAAATGTAAAAAAGTCTTGCTATTCGCGGCCAGGTTTTTATACATTTAAGAAACAGAATTATTAATCTAAGGAGGCGTATGGAGATTCATCATCACCACCTAGGTGTCATCTCCTACAACGAGGATGACGTGATCACTTTTCCGCTCGGCCTGCTCGGTTTCCTAAAGTTCAAGCGTTATTTAGTGCAGCAAAACGCGGCGTCTGCTCCTTTCCTATTGATGGTCAGCCTGGAAAATCTCGAATTGCACTTTCCGCTGCTCGATCCGAAGCTTTTCTGCCCGGATTACACTCCCAATATTACCAAACGCGATTTGAACGAATTGTCGGCGGAAAATCCGCAAAGCCTACAGATGTACTCTATTGTAACTATACAACAAGACGCTCGAACGGCGACAGCCAATTTGAGCGCCCCAATTTTAGTCAACAGAGAACAGAAAATAGGCAAACAATTGGTGCTCCTTGACGATCGGTACTCAACCAAGCACCGCATTCTTCCCGATTCTCCTTATCTTTCTTCTAAGGAAAATCGGGGCTAGCCGCGCACTCATGAGGAAGGAGATTTTATGCTGGTCCTGACAAGGAGGTTAGGTGAAACGATTGTCATCGGAGACGACATCGTCATCAAGATTGTCGACATCCACGGCAAGCAAATCCGCGTTGGCATCGAAGCACCTACCGAAGTCAGCGTTTATCGTGGCGAGATTTACGACCGCATTATGCTGGAAAATAAAGCAGCAGCACAAGCGGCCGGCAATCTCGAAGCCATGACAGAGCTGAAAAGTCTGATTGTGAAAGAAGAAAAAACCGCGCCTGTCGGGGTAGCGCACGCGGGCGGCAATTCGCGCTCGTAATATGCGAAGCCAAGGGCATAGTACTGAGGGCAAAGCGTGCGAGATGGCGCTTGTCCTTTCGTTCTTTGCCCTCAGCTTCCATCCGAATTGACGCTTCGCTGTGAATTGGTTTGGCCCTCACCGCAAAGAACTTTTGACTTGCCTGCTTCGCTTTTCATCCTGCCTTTAAAAATATTTTTATTAAACGTGAAGTTTTCTCCTGCCGCAAATAAATTCCTGCAACACCAATTCCTAAACCGACTTTAAATTTTTTGTCTGCGTCCGTCCATAAAATCCGCGGCTGAAAAGCATTTAATCACATCCGCGTCGAATTACCACACTTTACCCGCGCTGTCTCTGTAGCATCCTACCAAAACGCTGTTGGTGTTCATCCTACCAAATTACTGTTTTCTTACATGATGGCGCTGCAAACCCAACGGCTTCAGGCTTTGGCATATCCGTTGCACAAGTCAGAAGTGAAACGATATGATCATGTACTGACTTGCTTGGATAGTGAAATCTGACGTGGTCATAAGAGAAGCATAAGCCGCGGGAGACAGACAAAAACCAACTTAATTGCGTGTAAGCACGGCCCAGACTTTCCTTAAAAAGGATTTAAGGAATGCGGCGTCCGGGTCATATAACGTCTGTCTCCCGCCGGCCAAATGTGATTA
>JBOHQZ010000802.1:0-3606 GCA_050732275.1 bacterium | reverse complement strand
CCCTTTCAGGGCTTTATCAAACGTGTGGTTTGTTTGCAAAGGGCGTTGCCCTTTGCTTTTGTATGTGGCCCCTTCGGGGACTCAATCGTTAACCCTGAGCTTGCCGCATCTTCTCTTGCACCTCTGCGATCAGCGCTTCTTCTTCCCGCACATCTTTCTCCAAGCCGATTTGTTGAAAGAGATCGCGGCTGTGGGTGAAATAGGCGAGCGCGGTGGGCCAGTCTTGTTGGGCTTTGGCAAGAAGGCCCATATTGTGTAGCGTAATGGTCAGCCCGGCGCGATCGCCCAGCGATTCTAGTAGATTGATTCCAAATTAGCGTTGCAATGAAAGCTTGTCATTGCGAGGAGCGAAGCGACGAAGCAATCCGTTTGATTACAAAGAGATTGCTTCGCTTCGCTCGCAATGACGAAATGTTGCAACGGTAATTGAGAAACGCACTACTAGAATCGCGACGCTCTTTTGATACCATTGCAGCGCGGCGTCGTAGTCGCCACGGGCTTTGTAAATCAGGCCGATGTTATTGTAGGAAGTGGCCAGCCCGGCGCGATCCCCCAGCGTTTCGTCAATCGCGACGCTCTTTTGATACCATTGCAGCGCGGCGTCGTAGTCGCCACGGGCGTCGTCAATCAGGCCGATCGAATTGTACATCAAGCTTTCATGCATTTTATTTTCCAAACGCGCAAAGGCGGCGGCGCCGGCAAGCAGCCATTTTTCCGCCGGCAGTTTGCGCCAATAAACCACGTCTTTCACCGCGAGGGCAAAATCTCCCACGAGCTTTGCCTGCTCTTCCTGCTCCACCGGCAAGGCCGCCACCCAATCTGCGGCTGCGGCAATATTTTCCCAGTCCACATCAAACCCGCGCCATTGCTCCATGTTTTCGTCTTCATACTGTCGCGCTTTTTCCAAATAATATTCAGCGTGGCGCCGGCGGTAGGCTTGGGCCGAGGCTTCGGGCAGCGGCGCGTGCTTCTCTAAAAACTGCGCGGTGAGCGAGTGCAGCCAAACGCGGTCATTTTCCGCGCTGAGCAGCGAACTGTCCACAGCAGCGTCCAATACTTCTTTAAACGCGTCCGGTTCCTCGCCGGCATGAACGGCGGCCAGCGCGCTCACTTCCGCCGCGCCGCGAAAAATCGTCATGGTCTGCAACAGGGCCACGGCGCCGGGCGCCTCGGCCTGCAAGGCGGTTAACATGCGGCCCAACATGTCGTCAACCGCGGCTTGCAAATCTTTGCCGGGAAGTTTTTGCAGACGCTGTATCACCGCGGCAAACGAAGTCGTGGGCCGGCGCAAATCACCGAGCGCCAGCTCCACCAGTTTGGGATGGCGATGGCAGGCCACGGCGAGATCGTACACCGCCGCGAGCAACGGCAAAGCGGCTTCGCTATAACCGAGGTGTGGCGCCAGCCATTGCAACAGCGGCTTCTCCGGCGCTGCCGGCGGGCGCGGTGCAAATTTGGGCAACAATTTCTCGCCGGCTAGATCATGCACCAGTTGGCAGGCGCTGAACAGATCGAGCGCTGCAACCGGCAGGTTGCAATTTCCCGCCAGCGCGGTGAGCGGATCTTTTTGCCGCGGCCGCAAGGTGAGCAGGGCGAGGCTGCCCAGCCGATGATCGAGCTGGCGCAAAAAATTTCCCAGCGCGGCGGTGGCCTCGGCTGACAACGTTTCCAGATTATCCAACACGAGCAACAGCCGCCGGCTGTTCAACACGCGCAACGCGGCCTGCTGGCGCTTTTCCGGCGTGGGTTCGCCGAGGCAGCTCGTGCCGCACACCGCGTCGAGCGCTTGCACGATTTTTTCGACGCCGAAATTTTGCGGATCGTCTTTGGCGGTGGCAAAAATCACCGCCTCAAACCGGTGGCAGTAGCGCAGTGCCGCCATCGTCGCGAGGCTGGATTTGCCGATGCCGCCGACGCCGTGCAGTGCGATCACCGGCTCCGCCAGCTCGGCCATCCATTGGCCGATTTGCACCAGCTCCGGCCCGCGACCGGCAAAGTGGCGCGTGTACTGCGACAGCGGCAAATTGTGGGGCGGCTCGTTGGCGAGGAGCTGAAAATCAGTGGCAGGTTGCAGGGGCAGCGGCAGGGTTTTGTCAGTGAGCTGCAAGAGCGAGAGATTCTGCGCCGCGGCGAGACCAGACTTTTCGGCCAAAATTTCCTGCGCGGCAGTGAAGGCGGTTTGCAGGGATTGCCCGAGGGCCAGCCGGCTGTAAAAGGTTTCGCTAAAAACTTTCGCGGCCTCGTCGGCAATCGGCGCGTGTGTGCCGATCACGGCCGGAATGCCGGCGTGTTGCAGGGCTTGGGCGAGGGCGCGGGTTTCGCAGGCGTTCAGCACCACGAGCTTGGCGCGCGAATTTTTGAACGCGGCGATTAGCTCGGCCAGCGGCACAAACTGCTCGCGGCCCCATTCGTCTTCCAGCGCGAGGCCCTCGGTGTTGCCGTGACCAATGAAGTGGACGATTTGATACGCGCTGTTGGCATCGCCAAACGCTAGCGCGTGCCGGAGATTTTCCAACGTCGGCGGAAACAAGCGCACGACGGCATACGGCGCAGCCCTACCCTGCACGCGGTCGCGGCTGTGTTCAAACGCTTGCGCAAACCGCCGCCACTCGCCCCAGACGTCCAACGGCTGCGACGGAGGCTCATATTCCTCTTTCCCGCAAACCGGCGCAGCGATGATCACGAGCAGACGCAGGTATTGCTGAAGTTGTTGCGAAGAAAGCTCGGGTGGTGATGGCATATTGCCCCGCAGTTGGTTTTGTAACTCAACATTTATGTTGAGAGCAAACACGGCGCGCAACATGAATGTTGCGCCACAGGTGTTTCTTAGTGCGTCTAGTTGAAAATGCTATAAGATAAGCTGTTCGCAGGATGAAAACAAATGAAAAAACTTTTGTATTGTACCGCCCGGGCGGTGAAAAATGGTTATTGCAGCGCCTCGCGCGTGGCTTCGATAGCCAGCATGATTTCTTCCGGCGAATTGTAAAAATGCGGCGAGTAGCGCAGCTTGCCATCCCGCAGCGAGATGGTAACGTTGCGCGCGCTGATTTTTTGCAGTACGGCGTTGCCATTCACTTTCGGCGGCAGCTTGATCGTCACAATGCCGGCGCGTTCGGGCAGTGAAGCGGGCGAGAAAAGCTCGACGCCGTCAAGCTTTTGCAATTCAGCGGTCAGGATTTCTGTCAACGCCAAAATATGGCTTTCAATTTTATCCATGCCAAATTCCAACAGCGTCGCGAGCGCCGCGTGCATGCCCATAATTCCCGGAAAGTTCACCGTGCCGCCTTCGTAGCGGCGCGCCGAAGCCGCCGGCGGCTGATTGAAGTTGAAAAAATCCCACGGGTCATGCACCGCCAGCCAGCCGAGATACTGTTGCTGCAGGTATGATTGCAGCTCTTCGGTGAGATACAAAAATCCGGTGCCATGCGGCGCCATCTGCCATTTCTGGCTGCCGGCCGCGAGGGCGTCGATTTTCATGGCTTGCACATCAATGTGGATCGCGCCCACGGCTTGTATGCCATCGACCACGAAGAAGATGCCGCGCCGCCGGCAGAGTTCGCCGATCGCAGCCATGTCGGCGCGGTAGCCGCTCAAGAACTGCACCGC
>JBOHQZ010000801.1:0-3616 GCA_050732275.1 bacterium | reverse complement strand
GTCCAGCGTCGCCACCAGCTTTTGCGAGATGACGCAGGAGACCACGCTGGCCAAACGCTCGCGAATGCGCGGCTGCTCGATCGGCGGCGTTTCTCCTAAAATACGGTCGATGCTCTCTACTGCGGAAGACGTGTGCAACGTCGTAAAAACTTTGTGGCCGCTGTCGGCAGCCTCCAACACCGTGGAAATCGTTTCCGCATCCCGCATCTCACCGATGACGATGACGTCCGGATCCTGGCGCAGCGCCTGCACCGTGCCGTCTTTGAAGGAAAACACGTCGCGGCCGATTTCACGGTGGCGCACCACGCACTTGTTGGAATTATGAATGTACTCCAACGGATCGGCGATGATCACGATGTGGCCGTTGGAATGCCGGTTATTGGCGTCGATGATCGAATCCAGCGTGGCGCTTTTGCCGGAGCCGGTAATGCCCGTGATCAGAACCATGCCCCGGCGCTCGTACTCCAAATTGAACAGCCGCGCCACATTGCGGTGAAAGCCCAGCGATTGAAACGGCCGGATCTGCGGATTGATCCGCCGCAAGCTCAATGCCAGATGATTAAGCTCGAAATAAACCGAAGCGCGAAACCGCCGATGCCCGGTCGGAGTCACCAGTTGGTACGAAAAATCCAACTGCCGCGATTTCCAGAGCTCGTCGCGCTGGCCGCCCGTCATCAGATTGAGCAGGAGAATATCAGTTTCCTCGCTGGTAAAGTCACCCAGCTCCGGATAAACCGGCCGCTTGACGCCGTAAATGCGCAACCAAACGAACCCGTTGCTGCCGACGCCGCCAAAGTCCAAGTCGGAAGCTTCTTTGCTCTCCATCGCCAGCATCAAAAAATTCATCGCGTGCTTGAGGCGCTGACGGTGTTCTTCCGGCTGCCTATCGAGCATTTGGCCAACCGCGGTCAGCCATTCGATATCTTCGCCGCTGGCGCCGACGTCCTCATAAAGTGTGGCTAAAAGATCCTTTGCATCCTGTAATCGTTGATCTAACATCTCGTTGCGTCCTCGTCCTTACATCACACAGTACAAACTTCAGATTGTTGGAGTATTGGATTGTAGGATGGTTGGATGGTTGTAATCCCAATACTCCGTTACTCCATCAATCCAACAATCCACCGCTCCATCACTCCGTTCCAGTCGAGCCGACTGGGCTACAACGCAGGGCTACTTCCACGTCAACACCCGTATCGGCGGGTTGTAAGTATCAGAAATTGAAACCAGCTCGCGCAGATATGCCGGACGATGACGAACGTTGAGCCGGGCGATGCCGAGGTCAATCTTGCCCCACGTTACAATGCCGCCCACGACTTGACTATTGTCAAGGGCCGCCATACTCGAATGGCCATAAATTTCGGAAGTGGCGTTGGGCAAATAGATCACCCCTTCCAATTTTACATTAGTATCAAAAAACACATCGCCTTCCACAAGGTAAATTCCGTAAACCGTTCGGCCATCCTGGATGTGAAGATTGCCATTGATGTAAACGACGTTGGCCACTTTGGGGACTGCCAGCGTGTCCACATAAAAGCTTCCGGTGCCAGGGTAGCCGGGGTCTGGGTGAAAATGTGATTCCACGTCTTCAGAACACAGATGGTCCTGACCTGCGGCCATGTTGTAAAATTTCCCTTCGTCGATTTTCGGCATGAACGGCGCCTTCTGTCTCAGCAAATCCGAGTTGTTGACACCATTCGAGTCTTGGGTGGCCGTGGAGACCAAGTTCACGGAATCCTTGGCCCACACCGCGAACTCATGAAATTCACTGTCGAAGACGATCACCTGGCTGAGCGCATTGGCGCTGCTCGAAAGAATTTTGACGTAGTGCGCTTTGGGCGCCCCGTTCGCGCTGTCGTTTACGACCGTGATGTTGGCTGTGCCGCCCGCGATGTTGAGGTTGTTATAGATGCCGCGCCATGCCGGGTTCAGGTACAGTTGATTCAGCGCCTTGTGAGCGCCGCTGTTGGCGGCATTCTTTGCCGAATAATCTGACACTTGGTTCAACATTCGATCAATCGAGCTCGCCAGACGCTGACTTTTGCTCATGGCGAGCACGCCAAACGAAGCGGCGAAACCGGCAAATAGGATCAATAATGTTTTTCCCATGATGCATCCTCAGCGAATTGTTCGGAATCGTTGACAAAATCTTAGTTTCTGTTGGCCCGTTCGCCGCTTCTCATGCACTGTCTTGGTTGTAAAACCATCCGCAACGAGCATGGCCAGCCGCGGAGTGAACAAGCCGACCGGCAGACCTTTTACTGCTGCACCAGGCCCGGCGGGGTGAATCTTCCCTGCCAGAGTAATTTCGGATAATCGGCGTCAGCGCCGAAATTGCTTCCCATCGTCAGGCTGACCACCAACATTCTGATTGCGCCCAAAACCGCGGTCGCGTTGCCAGCGGCATCGAAGTACTGGATATTGAAACTGGTCAGGCCGGTGGCTCTGATCTGCGCCGTGCCGCCGTTGATTTGGCGCATCAGAAACTTGTCGTTCGGATTTTTCGTGGCGCCGGCGGCAGCGGTCGTGCTCAAATAATAGCGCATGGTCTCCGGCACGCCGTTGCCGTCGCTGTCCATTTTGAACGTGACATCCGTTGCTGTGGCCTGGGTAAAGGCCGCTACCGTCGGATCGTTCATGCCCAGCCCGATGCGCATGAAATCAGCCTCGAGCAGGCGCTTGCTTTCGTCGAGATTGCCGTAAGCGAGATGGTCGAGCGTCTCGACGTACGCTTCACGGCGGACGTCGTTGCTGAAGCGTTGAAACGACAGCAACACCAGGCTGCCGATCACAGTGCTGGCGATCAATGCAATCCAGGATCCCATAACGTCAACTCACCTTAACTATCCGTGTTCATAACGCGGCAATGGCCGCAACCAAAATGAATTATCAATTGACAATTGACAATTTAAAATCTTCGCGGTCTTCTACAACAGGTTCACGCCATAATAGCTGAAAACGTGCTTTGCCGCGATACTGCCCGGCATGTAGATGCTTATCACGGTGATGCTCATACGCTTGAGATAGGTTTCATAAGTAACCGCCGAATCCGGGTTCGCCTCGCTGACATATTCCACCAGAATGCTGACATTGAACGGGATGCCGCTCGTCGAATTCGGATCGTATGTCCCGCCGTTGGCGTAAACCGTCCGGTTCAATTCGTCATAATCATCCACATCATTAAAATTCGGATACGTTTCCCCCGCGCCGGGCCCGAGACTGCCCGCGGGCGTGAAAAAGTCCGATTCCATGGGATTGACCAACCCGACTTGCCCGTCGAAATTTTTCGATTTGGCTTCCTCGATGAATTGCTGGGCAATCGCCGCCGCCGTGTGCTGCATCTCCAATTCCTGCAGGGCGTCACGGCCTTGCACCGTATTCGTATTGATTTGCGTCATCAACAGCGTCAGCAAAACGACGCTGGTTAACACTATGAAAAGTTCACGGTAGCCCATGGTTTTCTCGAATTGGAGTTTTAGATCATTGGATCATTGGATCGTTGGATTATTGGATCATTGGATTATTGGATCATTGGATTATTGGATCATTGGATCATTGGATTATTGGATCATTGGATTGATGGAATTACCAGCGCTGCAACACTCCATCACTCCAGCAA
>JBOHQZ010000800.1:0-3622 GCA_050732275.1 bacterium | reverse complement strand
GCATCGGTGGGAGGGGGCGCTGGAGACTGGCAGCCGGCCAGTGTCAGCAAACCAATTGCGACGGACCAAAAATTTCGCATTCTCTCCTCCTTGAAAAAGAAGATTAGTCCCGCTTATTTCGGTTTGTCTTTCATACATAGATAAAAATATTTCTTTCAAAAGCAAGTGGAGATTGTAGAAGAGGTGGAATAAAATAACTTTGCCAGCAACAGTTCAGCCACGGTTTGACCGTGGCTTTCGCTAACTCCTCGCGCCACTCAATGCTACGGCCAAACCGTAGCGGATCCGGCTGTGGGGCTGAACAGTTACCAACGATTTCTCTTCGTGCTTTACTTGCTCAAAACCATTTGCTCTGCAACTGCGGCGGTTGATAAGTGTTCAGATACGAAAAAATACCGGCGGTATTCGGCGTAATATGATAGAGCTGGCGGGAATCCGGCTTGGCGAAACGTTCTTGATAAATGTGCTCGCACAGCCGCACGAAGTGATCATAAAAGCCGTTCGTATTCACCAAAACGATCGGCTTGAGATGAAACTGAAGCTGTTTCAACGTCAGAATCTCAAGAACCTCCTCCAGCGTGCCGAAGCCGCCGGGCAGCGCGACAAAGGCCTGAGCCCGCGCTTCCATGATCGCTTTGCGGTCGCGCAAATCTTTGGTGATAATCAGCTCGTCGCAGGCTTCGTAGGCAATCTCTTTCTCTTTGAGCGATTTCGGAATCACCCCGATAATTTTGCCGCCATGTTCGTGAACCGCTCTCGCCAACGCGCCCATCAAGCCGATTTTCCCACCACCGTAGACCAACGCGCAATTTTGCCGGGCCATTAGCATGCCGAGTGCTTGCGCCGCCTGAAAGTAACTCGGATCAAGCGCTTCGCTGGATGAACAATAAACGCAAATCGTTTTGAACATGAAGAGAATGTAAGGCCAAACACATTTGCCGTCAAGTTATTTGTGCAAAATAAAAACAAGCCCCGATCTTCCGCCGCGGTTGTGCAAAAGAAAATCGGGGCTTGCCGTTTAAAACCGCAAGTTCTCAGTTCGTCTTGGTAATATCGATCATGCCCTTGGTCACTTCTTCAACTTGCTTCTTGATTTTTTTGGTGTCGCCGGTGATGGCGAGCGTCATCTCTTCGTCGCGGAGATAGGTTTGCGCCATGCGTTGCACATCCGCCGGAGTGACGGCATAGATGTTTTTGACGTATTCGGTCAAATACGTGTCGTCCAATCCGTGCAGGCCCACAAACGCAAGCTGGTTGATGATGCCGCCGCGATTGGAATTTTGCAGCACGAACACGCCGGCGAGATAATTTTGTACGCCGCGCAGCTCATCTTCAGAAGGCGTCTCGCTTTGCAGCCGATTGATCTCGTAAAGAATTTCTTTCAACGCCGGACCGGTCACATCGGTAGTGACATCGGCGACTTCCACCCAATAAGCATCGCGGTATCGGCTCGATATCGAGCTAAAGGGCGAATACGTATAGCCTTTGTTCTCACGAATATTGGCGGTGATCCGCGACGAGAAGAAGCCGCCGAGCAGCGTGTTGGTGACCAGCAGCGTCATGTAATCTTTGTGCGACGGATCGACCACCGGCAAACCGAGATAGATCGTCGATTGCGCCGCATCGGGGCGGTCAACGATATGAACCGACCTTTGCGTCACCGGCTTGGGGATGTCGATCAAAGGATCTGGACCTTTCTGCCAATCGCCAAAGGCCTCACGGATGGCGGCGCTCGTCGCGCCAGCATCGAAACGGCCGGCTACATAAAGTCGTGCGCGGGCCGCCCCAAAATTGGTGTCGTAAAAACTGCGCACTTTATCAATCGTGAAATTTTCGATCATTGCTTCGGTCGGGAAGATTCTGCCGTAGGCATGATCGCCATACATGACCTGCCGAAACTTCTCGAGCGTGATCTGTTGCGGCTGCGTTTTTTGAATGCTAAGCTGGCGCAGCATGTCCTTCTTCAATCTCGGTATTTCGGATTCCGGCAGCAGCGGATTGCGCGCCATGTCGGCGATCAGCTTGACCAAGCCCGGCCCAAACTCTGCCAGTACGTCGCCGTTGATGACGGTTTGATCGAGCCCGACGTTGATGTTGACCTGGCCGCCCATGCTCGCCGCTTCTTGTGCAATTTGCTGGGCGCTGCGGGTTTTGGTGCCTTCTTTCATCAAGTCGCCGGCGAGATCCGCGAGCCAAACTTCATTCGCCGCTTCGTTCAAATTGCCGGCGCGGATCACGAAGTTGGCCGTCACTTTGGGCAAATCTCCATAAGGCACCAGCGTCACCTGCATGCCGTTGTCGAGCGCGAAGGTTTGCTTTGCGGGCAAGTTGAAATCTTTTGGCGTTCCGCCTTCGGGTGGCGCTTGCTTTTGCGCGAAAACAACGGGAACAAGCAGGAGCAGGCAACAAATCAGCACGAGGGATTTTATATGGAATTTCATATTGTCTCCTTGGAAAAAGGGATCACTTCACGAAGATTGTTTTTCAACCGCGAATGGCCGCTAATGAACGCGAATAAAAATTAGCGTCTATTGGTGCCCATTAGCGGTTAAAAAGCCTTTACCCAAAAGCAAAGGTTTTACTCTTTAAAACTATGATCATCACGACGTCGCTTTTGGCTCGACGGTCAAAATCGTTCTCGCGGTTGGCCGCAGAAATTCTTTGGCGGCTTGCAAAATGAGCGCCGGGGTCACTTTGCGAAACTCCTCTTCGAGCCGGTTGATTCGTTGCGGATCATCGTCGAACAAAGCAAAGGACGCCAACAGATCGGCGCGACCGAAGCCAAAAAAGCCGCTGAGATTGTCGTAAAAACCCGAACGCCACTTCACCAGCGCGCGATCCAGCGTGGCTTGGTCAACCGGGTTGGTGCGCGCTTCTTCGATGACGCCATTCACCACCGCCATGATGGAATCGGCGGAAACCGTGTTGTCATGAAAAAGCGAAGCCATCCACAGCATCGGGCCGTTATAGTTGAGCATGTTGCCGAGGAGGTTGATCCCGCCGTTGACCCCGCCGGTCAAGCCGTGCTCTTTCACCAGCGCTTGATACAGCTTGCTGTCTTCGCCTTGCAGCAGAATTTGATCGAGCAGGCCCATGGCAAAATACTCCGGCGTGTTGCGCGCCGGCATGTGATAAGCAAACGCCAAAGCCGGGCGTGTGGCCAGCGGATCGGGCTTGCTATGTTTCTTCTCTTCCTCCTGGCGTGGCTCGCTGATGTCGGGCTTTGCTGGCTGCTCCGCCGCCGGAATCTCGCTGAAATACTTTTTAATCAATGCTAGCGTTTCGGCCGGCTGAAAATCACCGACGATGGCGAGCGCGGCATTATTCGGCGCGTAGTAAGTTTTAAAGAAAGCCTCCACATCGCTGAGCGTCGCGGCATCGAGATCCTCCAGATCGCCGTAAAAATTGTGGGCGTTGAACCAGTTGGAGTTGGCGTACTGGGGCATATCGAGCCAGGGGAAGCCGCCGTAAGGCTGATTGATGACATTCACCTTCACTTCGTTTTTGACGACGCCTTGTTGGTTGGTCAAATTATCCTGCGTGATGGCCAAACCTTTCATGCGATCGGCCTCAGCCCACAGCGCGGTTTCCAATTTGTGCGCCGGCACGACTTCAAAATAGT
>JBOHQZ010000799.1:0-3623 GCA_050732275.1 bacterium | reverse complement strand
CGTATTATCTCATCGCCAAAAGCGAGCGTTGCCAGGTTGATTCGCTCGAAACCTGTTTGCAAGATCATATTCGCACGGCGAAAATCGATCCGCGGGATTTCCAATATACTTATTTTTTCGACCGGGTGATCAATTCCGGCACCGGCATCCTCGCCTGGCAGGGCCAATTGTATCTCGTGCGCTACGACAAGCTGCGGGAGAATAATTGGGCTTCCCATAAAAATAGTTATTCGTGCGCCGGTTTTTCTTACCGCACCAAAAAAGCCGTCGAATTCATCAATGCCAATTTGGCTAAAAAAGATCTTTTCACGCCACTTTCAGAAACCGAGTTTCCCAACGGCGCCACGGTTTCGGGACAGGGTGCGGTGGATTGGCAAACGCTGTCGATCAATCCGGCGGATTTTCCCATGTCGGTACCCAACGAAAAACGCCGCGCCGTGCTGACCCAACGCTTCACGGCGAACAAACTTAAAGCGCCGGCCCCGCGCACATTTGTGGTTCTGGAATTTGCCAACGGCAATAAGTATTTGACGGAAGCCTCGGACGGCGGCAGCGGCGTCAAAAAAGGCTGGGTGGATTGGCGCATCGGGAACACCTCTACGGAAATCCGCCATTTTCTATCGCTTGGCAGCACGGTGAAAGCGACATGCTTCGTTTTTGATGATCCGAACTTGACGGCTGAACAGGTATTGGAGCAGTCGAAGAAATGAATCTTTCGCTATTGGGAGCAATTCCGAACAGTTGTTGCGAATAAAAGAGCTTTGTTTTTTGACAGGATAACAGGATTAACTCGATTTTTGAAATCCTGTAAATCATGTGATCCTGTCAAAAAGAAATTTAAGGAGTAGATCATGTTCAAATCTGATTTGCTGCAAAACAAGATCATTCTGGTGACCGGCGGTGGCTCCGGCCTTGGCCTCTCGATGTCGAAGCGCTTTGCCGAGTTGGGCGCGACTTTGGTGATTTGTGGACGCAATCCCGAACGGCTGGCCAACGGCGCGGCTGAGATCAAGCAAGCTGGCGCCGGTCGCCAGGCTCTCACCTTTCCGTGTGATGTGCGCGACTATCAAGCCGTGGAAAAGATGATGGCTGACATTATCGCGCAAGTGGGGTTGCCGCATATTCTCGTGAACAATGCTGCCGGCAATTTCCTCGCTGCTACTGAGGATTTGTCGCCCGGCGGTTTCGATGCCGTCGTTCGCATTGTGCTCTATGGAACGTTCAATTGCACGCATATTCTCGCCAAGCATTGGATCGCGCAAAAAGCCCCAGGCACGGTGCTGAACATCGTTACCACCTACGCTTCGAGCGGTTCTGCTTTTGTCGTGCCTTCGGCTTGTGCCAAAGCCGGGGTGCTGGCGATGACACGCTCGCTTGCCGTTGAGTGGGGTGCTTATGGCATTCGTCTCAACGCTATCGCGCCAGGACCGTTTCCGACCGAAGGCGCATGGAAAAGATTGTTTCCGGATAAAGCTTTTGGCGAGCAGGTCAAAAAGCGCATCCCGCTCGGCCGCTTCGGCGAGCACCTCGAGCTGACTAATCTCGCTGTCTTTTTGCTTAGTGACGAGGCTGGTTTCATTAATGGCGAGTGCGTGACCATCGACGGCGGTGAGACGCTGGCAGGTAGCGGGCAATTCTCCCAATTCATGCAGCTTGATCGTGAAAAACTCAAACAAATGATGCGGCAAATGCGGGGGAATTGAGAAGTTTTTGCCAAATATTCTGAAGATTCCACACGAATCAAAAAACCGGCGAGCGCAGCCCACACGGAAATTTTCAAACGAATTTTTCAGTGTGGGCTTTTGATTTCGTACGGGAAGTTCGTTTGAACCCCTTCCATCCGTTTATTCCCGCTCCACCTTACCATAATATTTTTTTGTCAATTTTCAAAAAAAACATCATGACGAAATTCCGCAACTCATGATTTTGCTGGTACAATTTTTCATGTTTTTTTGATTTGTTTTGGGGCTATTCCCAGATTCAAAATTACTTTATCACCATGTCGAACGGATGCGGCAACGCGCCAAACCTGCCTGGTGAATGATGCGCAGGCGCGACACATGTCGTATACGTTAGACAATGCGGTGATTTTTTTTGCTAAAATTCATGCCGTACAAAACGTGCGGCTTTTGCAAATCAACCAACTAAAGATTTTATTATTAATCAATCTAGGAGGAACTGACTATGAGCTGGTTCAAAAGGGTCTTCGATGATTATTTCGACGACAGCAGCACGGACTCGTCGAATAATAACAGCAACGATTCGGACATCTACGACGACTCAAACGAAATTGGCAACCCCTCAAGCCCAATCTGGGATGGAAGTGAGGTTCACACGAATCCGTATGGGCCGGATCCCACCATGCCGGATTCAAATGATGTGAACTCGGACTGAGCGCCGTTTTTATATTCGGACGTTTGAAATAGCAAACCCTGATTTTCTTAAATATTGAGGAAAATCGGGGTTTGCTTTTATTAGGATAATGACAAAACTCTAAGGGTTCCGCCAGTCGCGCCAAAACCTTTTAGGCTGCTCGTCCCATTTTTCCGTCTTCCATCCTTTCCCTTTTCTCGACGTGTTATAGAAAATTGCCGGCATCAGATTCAATAAGATTAAATAACCAAGCTCTGCGATTCAACACAGATGCCGGTATTTATTCTCAGATTTTCCGATCACCTATTTATTTGCGATAAATCAACAATCAACATGGCATCACATAACCTTGGACTATGAGGTGGACGATGGGCCTGTTTAGAAGATTTTTTGACGACTATTTCGACGATCGCGCCAAAGAAATCAGCGAAAACGGCGGCAATGATAGCGATAGTTATGACGACAACCAGGACGTGAACGATCCGCACAATCCGATATGGGATGGTAGCGACGTTCATTACAATCCTTATGGGCAGGATCCGACTCTGCCCGATCCGAATGAGGTGAATCAGGACTAAACACGGGCGGCATGGACTAGCGCGGACAAACGCGGATTGAATGGACCAACACGGCCAAACACAGGCTGAATGGACCAGCGTGGACAAGTACGGAAAAGCATGATTATTGTCATTGTTCGTTCATGCAGTTCGTGCTTTTTTTTCCGTCCCCGTCTACGAAGCCATTTTTTATTCGCGTTTGTCCATGAAGTCCGTGTGTTTTAGTTTCCGCCGCAGCCGATCCTGCCGATGCAAAAGATCGTTCTTGTAGGGCAAGGCGTCTTGGCCTCGGCCAAGCTCTGCGCTGATTTGGAGATTCCGCAAGGCACGCTCGACCCATTCCAGCGCCGCTTGCGGCGCGCCTTCGCGATGTTCGCAGTGTTTGGCCAGCTCGATGTACGGCAGGGGATGAAAAGGCAGGCGCTCGGCCGTTTCGCGCCAAATGCGGCTGGCTTCCTCGTAGCGGCGCTGACTCTTGTAACACAAGCCGAGCGCGAGGTGATCTTCGAGCCGCGGCGTGGATTTCGACTCTTGCAGCAATTGCTCGAAGAGCGCGGCGCTGGCCGAAAAATCGCCGAGCTGGCGATACAGCCCAGCCACGCGCCGCAATTCCTGAGGTGAGATCAACGCGCCGTTTGGACTTTGCAGCGGGTGTTGCACGAGCTGCGTGATACGCACTAACAGCGCGGCCAT
>JBOHQZ010000798.1:0-3624 GCA_050732275.1 bacterium | reverse complement strand
TCCCGCCCGGTGATCGGCATACGCTTGCCACAGGCGGTGGCCGGGTGGGCGCACCAACTTGATCCGCGGGTTTTCCCCTTCGAGCAAACTCCCAATCGCGGCCTCTCTTTGCGAGGAGAGGTCTCCCCTTCCATGGATTGGCGTCCCTTCTCCTTGAAGCGCCGGGTTGAAATCGATTCTACCGGAAAATTTTTCGTTGTCTCGGAAGAGCTTAATGGCTTGCCGTTGCGACCGGCTTATGTCGTCCCCGTCAAAAATATCGTCGACCAGCGTTTGGCTTACGAGCAGGCGCTGGCGTGGCACAAAGCCGCGGCAGAAAATATTTACCGCCTCAGCGGCGATGAACGGCGCGGCCCGGGCGGCGTCAGCATCGACATTCCGGTCCCCATTAAAAGCCGGGCCTTCGAGCAGATTTTCGGCGGCAACACCGTCGGCTTGAATGTCCAGGGTGACATCACCATCAAGGGCGGGTTCCGCAACGAGAACCGCAGCGAAGTGAAAACCGCCTACACGCGCGGGTCCGACTTCAGCTTCAAAATGCAGCAGACGCAGCGCTTCACCGTGACCGGGCGCATCGGCGAGAAAGTCACTGTCAATGTCGATCAGGACAGCGAGCGCGCGTTTGATTTTGAGAACAACATCAAGCTGAATTACACCGGCTTCGATGACGACATCATTCAAAAGATCGAGGCCGGCAACGTCGCGCTGGCGCTGCCGGGCACACGCTTCGTGACGTATGGCGGCAACAGCGCCGGCTTGTTTGGCATCAAATCGGAAATGCAGCTCGGCAATCTGGCGATTACGGCGATCGCCAGCCAGGAAAAAGGCGAGAACAAAAGGCTGTCGCTTTCCGGCGGTGCGACTGAGGGCTCGCAGCGAATCCAGGATTACGAATATCGCCGGTTTACGTATTTCTTTCTCGATACGCTTTATCGCGCGCAGTACCGGTATTATGCGCGCAAGTGGGTTCACACTTACGATGTGCCGCAAGTTTTCAACGGCCAGCGCGGAACCGGAATTAATCGCATCGCCGTTTACCGCTCACGTGGCGGTGATGACAGAGATCCCAAAGCGATTCCCGGTTTGGCCTATCGCGATCCCAATCCTCCTGCCAATCCTACCACGCCAGATTCGACGGAATCCTATTCGGGATTTTTCATCCTTTTGGATCCCGGCACCGATTATTACATCGAGAAGACGCTCGGCTACATTGTGATGACCAATCCTTTGGGCCCCGAAGAAGTATTGGCCGTGGCCTATGAGGATTCCGGCAATTTTTACAATCGTCCACCGAGAACCGTTGGGGATATTGGTTATCAACCGAGCGCCGACCCACAAAATCGCATTCGCTTGAAATTGATCAAGCCGCGCGGTCCGGTGCCGCCGCAACCACCCGATCGCAATCATACCTGGAACCTCGAGTGGAAAAACGTTTATTATCTTGGCAGCCGCAACATTCCGCCGGAAGATTTTCAGCTCAAACTTTTTTATAAACCGCCGGCCGGTGATCCGCAGGAAACATTTACGGATAATGGCACGGCCAGGTCTTTTTTGAATGTTTTCGGCCTGGATGAGCGCGATAACAGCGGCGCTTTTCGGCCCGATAACATTATCGACAACGATCTGGCGATTATCAGCCTGGCGCGCGGCGAGCTGATTTTCCCCGATCTTGAGCCTTTCGATCCGGACGGCACCATCGTCGGTGGCGCGCCGGAGCCTTCGCGGTTACCCAAAGACCTGTATGTCTCCACGATGTACCAGAGCAGCGTGCCGACGGATATCTATCGTGACAGTAAATTTTATATCGACGTCAAGTCAAAAAATCGCAGCACCTCATACAGCCTCGGCTTCAACGTGATCGAAGGATCGGAAGAAGTGTTGCTCGACAACCGCAAGCTGACGCGGGATGTGGATTATAACATCGATTATTTTTCCGGTAATTTGGTCATCTTGAACGAGGAGGCGACCAAGCCGGGCCACAATCTCGAAATTTCCTATCAGGGCAACCAGCTCTTTCAATTGGAAAAGAAAACGATCATCGGCACGCGCGCGGAATACCGGATCAACTCCAATTCTTTCATCGGCGGCACCCTGATGTATTTGAACGCAACGACCTTGGATCAGCGCGTGCGGCTCGGCAGCGTGGACAAAGGCCCGATGAAGAATTTGATTTGGGATTTCAACACGGCGCTGCGCTTTCAGCCGAATTTTTTGACCAGTGCCCTCAATGCGATGCCTTTTATTTCGACGCAGGAGCCGAGCGATTTGCGGTTCGAGGGCGAGATTGCGCAGATCATCCCTAATCCCAACACCATCGATAGCAAGCTCTCCAAAGAAAACCGCATCCCCGGCGACAAGGATGGCGTGGCGTACATCGATGATTTCGAGGCTACCAAGCGCACGACCGCGTTGGGTGTCAATCGCCGCGGCTGGGTGGAGTCCTCCATTCCGATTTCCATTCTCAAAGATCCGAGCAACCCTCAGCCGCCGGATATTCTCAGCTTCAAAGAAGAGCGCAGCGCTCTGGCGCGGCGCGGCAGATTGTTCTGGTATAATCCGTTTCGCGGCGAGGCAACACAGGCGATCTACCCGGGCCGAACAGACGAGCAGATCGACGCCGGCAATGCCACGACCCAAATTTTAACGATGGTTTTTGATCCCACCCAGACCGTGGAGAATACCGGTTTGGAATCGGCAAAATCCTGGGGCGGCATTATGCGCGCGCTGTCGCCGGGCTTTTTTGACCAGAACGAAAGCAAATTCATCGAAATTTGGTTCAAGGGCACAAAGGGAAGGCTGCACATTGATCTCGGCCGGGTTTCCGAGGACGCTATTCCGAACGGGAGGTTGAACACCGAAGACACAAAAGGCGGCGTGCGCAACGGCGTCTTGGATGACGGCGAAGACGTCGGCCTCGACGGCGTAGCCGGCAGCGATCAAAGTAATCAAAATGATTTTTGGGACCTGAATGGAAATGGCATACGCGACTGGGGTGAGCCGGTGAGCAACGATGACTGGTTTTATCGTTTTGAAAACGAGGACGACAAGTACGCCACAGCCCAGGGCACAGTCAATGGCACCGAAAACAGCAAAAACGACGGCAATGAAACCGGCGGCTCCATTCGTCCGGATAGCGAAGACATCAACGCCAATGGCGACGTTGATCGCGACAATGATTATTTTTCTTATGTTATAGATTTGGACCCGGCCAGCCCGGATACCGTCTATAAGGAGGGTGGGGTATTAAACGATTGGAAGCTTTATCGCATTCCCCTGGCCGATATCGACACCACCTTTGGCAACCCAACGCTTTCACGCATTGAATACGTGCGGCTTTGGGTGGATGGATTTAAAGACGCGAAGAAAGATTCGATTAGGATCGCCGAGGTCAATCTGGCCGGCAACGAATGGAAAGAGGCCGGCATCGGCAAAGTGGAGGGCACGGTTTCCAACTACATGCAAGACGAGCGTTTGGAAGTCACCGTCGTCAATACCGACGAGAATACGGATTACAGGCCTCCCGAAGGTGTTGCCGGGGAGTTCGATCAAATCCGGCGCATTCGGGTAAAGGAGCAATCGCAAGTGGTGCGCGTCACGGGTTTGCGCGGCGGTGAAATTGCAGTG
>JBOHQZ010000797.1:0-3628 GCA_050732275.1 bacterium | reverse complement strand
GCTCAAGAGTGGCGTCGCGCCATGTCACTGCGAGGAGAATGGAAATTTGAAATCGGCGACAATCCGGACTACTGCGAGCGCAACTACGATGATTCGCAATGGGAACGAATTGAAGTGCCAGGCGCCTGGGAGAACCAAGGCTTCCCTGGCTACGATGGCTATGCCTGGTATCGCAAAAGCTTTCAAACACCGACACAGGCGCAGGAGTATCTTTTGTATGTGCATTTTGGCGGCATCGACGACGTCGACGAAACTTATGTCAATGGCAAATTGATCGGTTATCAAGGCGGGTTTCCGCCGCGATATGGAACCGCCTACAACTATTCGCGAAACTATTTGATTCCGAAAGATTTTTTGGATCCTTCCGGCAAGAATATCATTGCCGTTCGGGTATATGACGACGAGCTGGCGGGCGGAATTATGGAAGGCGATATCGGGATATTCTACACAACGGAGCAACTGCAATTATCTTTCCGGTTGGACGGTTTTTGGAAACTGCAAATCGGCGACAATGACAATTTTGCGAGTCCGGATTGGAACGATGCCGGCTGGCAGCAGATAGTGGTGCCGAGTTATTGGGATGGTTACGGCCATAAAAATTACGACGGCATCGGTTGGTATCGCACGCGTTTTCGGCTGCCCCGCGAGCTGGCGAATGAAAAGCTCGTTCTCATTTTGGGAAAAATCGATGACGTCGAGCAAGTGTATTTGAACGGAAAGCTCTTAGGGAAAACCGGTCCATGGCCGGATCGGCCCAATTACCGCGGCTTCTACGACGACTATTATCGCCGAGATCGCGCTTATTTTATCCCAACGGATATGCTTTTGACGGATCAGGAAAATGTCTTGGCGGTGCGAATTTTTGATACGATGCTGCACGGCGGCATTTGGGACGGGCCGGTTGGCCTGGCGACACGCAAACAGTACAGGACATGGCAGGAACGTCACCCATCACTCAAGGATTTTTTCTTTCAAATTTTCAAGCAATGATAGGCGTATGGACTAGAAAGTCCACGCTCCACTAAAAAACAAGGAGATCATCATGACCCGTAAAATGACAGTAATGGCCTCGCTGCTGGCAGCCTTGATCGGTTGCGCTGCCGCGAAGGAAAACATAGCGCCGCAAACAAAACAGAAACTCGCCAAGCGCAACTATCTCTTGGCATTGAAATGTGAACACGCCAGCATACGCAACAGCGCCATCTTTCACGTCATGAAATATCAAGCGCGTTTCCCGCAAGACGACTCGCGCCCTTTTGTGAAATTGTTGCGCGGAATGAGTCAGAATGATCCGTCTCCCCAAAATCGTTTGTATTCCTTTCTGGCCTGCACTTTTTTAGAGAATGAAAAGCTGTTGCAGGCCGCAGGTGTTCCACCCAAGCAAGAAGATGACAAGGGCATCTACTTCGTGCGCCTGCAAGAAATACTGCAAAATCACGAAGCCCTGGCCAGCCAATGAACAAGGCAACGAAAGCCGGATTGTCAATACTGTTCATCCAACGCAAACGTATTTTTACGAAACATCCATTTGCCGCGGGTGAAATCCGGAAACTCCACCGACTCGCCGCCGAGTTGAATCGAGGCCTCGGAGAGCGGCGTGATGGCGCTCCAGGCGACGGCGTCGTAAACATCCAGCGGCGTGTTGGCTTTTCTTTTGATAGACTCAATAAAAGCGTGCAAAACAAAAAAGTCCATGCCGCCATGGCCGGCACCTTTAGCGTCATTGCCAAAACGCTTCCAGAGCGGATGATCGTATTGGTCGAGGTACGGCTTGGCCTCTTCCCAGCGATGCGGCTCTTTACTGACGCCTTCGAGGTACAACGATTTATTCACGTCCATCCACAAGCCTTTCGTGCCCTGCACGCGGAAGCCCAATGAATACGGGCGCGGCAGGCTGGTGTCATGTTGCAGCAAAATCGTTTCATCGTTGTTGGTTCGGATCATCGTGGTGACAACATCGCCGAGCTTGAATTTGATTTTGGCATTGGGATGATCTTCACCGCCGTGTTTCACAATATGTTCGTGCAGGCCTCGCGTTTTGGAAGCATAAGAAACCAGCGAGACAAAGCGATTGCCGCGATTGATGTCGATCATCATCGCCACTGGTCCGATACCGTGCGTCGGATAAAGATCGCCATTGCGAGTAATCGAATGCTGCGTGCGCCATTGCGCCTCGGAAAAGCCTTTCTCGCCAAATTCCACACCGCCGCCGTAAGGCTGCTTGCCGTTGTTGAATTTCACCTCGCGCAAGTCGTGCTGATAACCCGCTTGCAAATGCACCAGCTCGCCGAACATGCCCTGGCGCACCATATTGAGAATCGCCATCACGTCACGGCGGTAGCACACATTTTCCAGCATCATCAGCGGCATGCCGGTGCGTTCGGAGGTGTTCACCAAATCCCAGCACTCTTCCACGGTTGAACCGGCAATCACTTCGCAGCCGACGTATTTCTTGGCGATCATGGCATCGAGGCTCATCACCGAGTGCCACTCCCACGGCGTCGAGATGATCACGCCGTCAATATCTTTCATCTCCAACAATTTCCGGTAATCATACGGCCCTTCTTTAATCACTCGCGGAACCGGCTTGCCGGATTTTTTGATGAGATCGAGACTGGCATCAATCATCACTTGTTGAATATCGCAGATCGCAACGACTTCCACATCATCGCGGCGCAGCGCCAGTTCGAGATGATCCTGCCCGCGCAAGCCGACGCCGATGAAGCCGAGCCGGACTTTTTTGGTATCGGCAAAAACGAGATGCGGAGGGAGAATCGTTATTCCCGCGCCGGTGAGGGCAGCGGTTTTGATGAAATCACGGCGTGAGGGGTTCATAGCGGCTCCTTTCAATTTTAGGCAAAGTCGGACTTGCGCCGAAGGGCGTGCTAAATTTATAGAATCGTTGGGCGCAAGTCCGACTTTGCAAACCTTACTTCACAAACGGCGTGATCTTGAATCGATAAGAATAGTTTTGATACGGCAAACGACATTGCTCCAACGGCCATGCCCACCAGCTATCAATGCCGCCGCCCAGTTGCTGTCATCAAAATTCACCGCATAAAAATTTTTCGGCGCTTTGGCAGGACTTTCCACCCAATTGAACTTCCACACGCCGTTAAGGCTGAGGTAATTGGCCGACTTTTGCCAATCGTTTTGCAGCGCCATCTCTTTGCTCTCAAACACGAAGTATGAGGCCTGTATCGGCTCGCGGTTGATTTCGTTGATGCTTTCGGTTTGCCAAATGGTGGTGAGGTCTTGGGAAGACAGTGAGTGAACTAATACAACTGCAATGATGAACGCTAAGATTTTAGTCATTTGCTTCCTCCTCTATTTTAAGCGAAGTCCGACTTGGGCGGTGGGATTTTGCAAAATTTGTAAGATCGTCGTGCCCAAGTCGGACTTCGCTTTACCTTATTTCGAAGCTTCCTCTCAAGCGTATGTCCTCGACAGAACTGCCAACCATCACTTCAAATACGCCAGCTTCAACAACTGTTTTCATATTTTGATCCAAAAACGACAACTGCTCTGGCGTCAATACGAACGTGAGAGTTTTCTTCTCTTGCGGCTCGAGCGTTATTCGCTTGAACCCTTTTAGCTCCTTCAGCGGCCTAGCAACACTGGCTACCAC
>JBOHQZ010000796.1:0-3642 GCA_050732275.1 bacterium | reverse complement strand
ACCGAACAAAGGCTCTTCGCGAAGCTGGCTTGGTAGCCAAGCTCATACGAATCGATATATTCCGGTTTCAACGACGGGTTGCCGACGTGAACATTGTAGGCATCCGTCCAGGTTTGGAAAGGCTCGAGCTCGCCGCCGCCGGGGCGTTCGATGCGATGGGCATAGCTCGCCATCGCTTGCTGTCCCGCCGAAAATTGGCGTGAGAAGTGAAGCGTCGGAAAATAATCCCAGCGGTCAATCGTAAAACGTTGGGCGGCGCCGCGAGAAGCGATGGCGCGATCGGTCAATTCGGCGCGCCAGCCGGCTTGAAACCCCAAGCGCTTCCATTCGCCCGCATAAAGGGCGTAAAGCGCATGAACGTTTTCGTCGTAACGCGTCAAGTTGCTGAACTGCGGCAAGAGAACATACTCGCCCTGGCCGGGTTCATATTCGAGCAAACCGGTTTGCTCTTCCGAGCGCTCAAGCTCACTTTGATAGCCCGCTTCGAATTTGCCTTCGTCGCCGAGCGCTAAAGAGTAGTCGAGTTTTGCCCGCAGCTCATCTTCGGGGCCGGCCTCGGTCGTGCGTTGGCCGCTGATCATCGCGGCGCTGTTCGACAGCAGCCCGTGGGTCGTCGTCTCGTCGCCATGACGGCGGCGAAAAAATATCTCAGCCGATAGCTCGTGCCCCTTCGGCGCGAAACGATGCTGATAAGCCATAGTAAGGGCGTAAAAATCACGCTTCCGTTCCCGTTCCGTTTCGCTCAAATAAGACAAGTTTTCCGTTGTGGGCGCAGACCACTCGGCGTAATTTTGCGAGGCGCCTCTTTGGGAGTTGCGATTGCCGTAGCGCGCGCCAAAGCTCAACACGTCGCGGCGGCCGAGATCCAGGCTAAGCTCGCCGCGCCCACCCAGCGAAGTATCCTGCCGGCGAGAATCGCCTGCCGAGCGAATGAAAGACGAGATACCTTCTCGCGTCGTTTGGTTTTCCTCGCGGTCGCTGCCGGTAAAAAGGCGGCGATTATAATCCACACCGAAAGTGGCCTGGTACTTCTCTCCTCTATGATCGTACAAAAAATCGCCGCCAAGTTTGTCGCCCACGCCGGCGTTGAGATTTGCGATGCCGCTTTGGCCCTGGCGCCGGTCTTTCTTCAGCACGATGTTGATGATGCCGGCGGCACCTTCCGGGTCGTGTTTGGCGGAGGGATTAGTGATGATTTCAATATTTTCGACCGTGCTGGCCGGAATTTGCTGCAGCGCCTCGCTGGGTTCCAAAACCGAGGGGCGACCGTCGATCAGCACGGTGAAATTGCTGCTGCCGCGCAGGCTAACGTTGCCCTCGATGTCCACGGTTACCGAAGGGACATTTTCCAGAACTTCCACGACCGAGCCGGAGGTGGCCGTGACTTGCTGGCCGACGTTGATCACTTTCTTGTCGATTTGATACGTCATGGCCGTCGCTTCGCCTTGCACTTCAACGCCTTCGAGGCTCAGTGTCGTTTGCTGCAAAAGAATTTTCCCCAAATCGATTGCGAGCTTCGCCGGACCAATCTCGAGGCTTTCAAATCTCTTCTTCTTATAGCCGATGAAATGAATGTCGAGATAATATGCTCCGGGTTGAATTTTTTCGATTTGAAAGCTGCCGTTTTCGCCGGAAGCCGCGCCGGTGACCATTATACTGTCTTTCTGGCTGAAAAGAATCACATTGGCAAATTCTATCGGTTTTTGCCGGGCGGCATCGTAAACTTTGCCGCTAATGGCGCCGGCCACCTGCGGCAGATTTTCCTGCGCCAAGCTGTTTTGCATGATCGCAAATAACGAAATCAACGCCCACGCTGCACATTTGCTCATGTTCATGCTCCACGTTTTCATCCCAAGAATGAGTTATCTGACTTTATACTAATTTATGCCCGTAGGGTTCATTTTGCAGATTTTCGATTTTAAAACTATCCCAATACCACTCATTAGAAGGTACTAAAATTTCATCATCCGCGCAAGGCTTGTTCAATTTACGATGAACCGGCCGGACGCCGGTTTGCTGAATTTGCCAAACTCGCATGTAAAAAGCGCCCCAGTGGTATTTCAACCTGAAGACCCGTCTTCCCTAAATTCTTTATTGACAATCTCGCCAAACTTCGTTACTTTTAATTCTATACTTAATTGCTTGCGCCGGCATTTAGACCCCGGGAGTCTCGAGGTTCCTTAATTTGTTATTTAAAGGAAAATCGGAAGCTTCGGGGTCTTATTGCTTGGCGTCGGCAGCAGAGGGTTGAGGGTATGGCGCTGAAGGTGGAGCTTGCCACACATTTTGCCCTCAGCGCAAACAGATCATTATTTAGGAACGACGAATTTTCATGGCAGACGCTCGCAATAAAATCCTGTGGGTGGACGACGAAATCGAATTGCTTCGCCCGCATATTTTGTTTTTAGAGGAAAAAGGATATCAGGTTCGGCCCGCGGCGAACGCCGACGACGCCATCTCATTGGTACGGCAGGAAGCTTTCGATCTCGTTTTGCTGGATGAGATGATGCCCGGCAAGGATGGCCTCACCGCGCTCGCGGAGATCAAAGAAATCGATCCATCACTGCCGGTGGTGATGGTCACCAAAAACGAAGAAGAGCGGCTGATGGAGGAGGCGATCGGCAGCCGCATCGATGATTATTTGACCAAGCCGGTCAATCCGAGCCAGATTCTTTCGACGTGCAAAAAAATTCTCGACACGCGCAAGATCACCGGCGCGCGCGTTTCGCGCGATTATATCACCGAGTTCAACCAAATCGCCAGTACGCTGCTGGAGCCGCTGACCTGGCAAAATTGGATCGGCCTGTACTTGCGGATTTGCGAATGGGAGATCGAGCTGGATCGCCACCCCGATCTCAGCTTGCGGCAGATGTTGGCCGAGCAAAAACGCGAGTGCAACGCCGAGTTCAGCAAATTCATTGATAAACATTACAAAAGCTGGGTCAAGCCGAACGGCAGTGCGCCGGCAGAAAGGCCGTTGCTGTCGCCCGATCTGGTGCGGCATTATGTGTTGCCGCTCATCCAGCAGAGCCGCCGCGTGGTTTTTCTCGTCATCGACAATCTCCGCCTCGATCAATGGCTGACCATCGAGCCGTTGCTGCGCGATCATTTCACCATTGCGAAGGAATACTACTTGTCGATTTTGCCGACGGCAACGCCGTTTGCGCGCAACGCGATTTTTGCCGGCAAATTTCCGCTCGATATCGAGCAGCAACATCCCGAGCTGTGGGAAAAAGACAAGGACGACGAGACCAGCCTCAATCGCTTCGAGCGCCAGCTTCTCGACGCTCAGTTGGAAGAGATGGCAGTGCGATTGAAACCGGAGCCGAAGTACATCAAGATTTTGGACGTGAACGAGGCGAAGGCCGTGGAAAAGCAAATCGGCTCGCTGGCGGAGCTGCCGCTGCTCGCGCTCGTGATCAACTTCGTCGATATTCTCGCGCACAGCCGCAGCGATTCGGAGGTGCTCCGCGAGATTACGCCGGACGAGTCCGCGTATCGCTCGCTCACCAAATCGTGGTTCGAGCACTCGCCGCTTTTCCGCATGCTGTCCGAGCTGGCCAGCCGCGGCAACACCGTGATTCTAACGTCGGATCACGGCAGCATTCGCGGCATGCGCGGCGCGAAAGTCATCGGTGACCG
>JBOHQZ010000795.1:0-3645 GCA_050732275.1 bacterium | reverse complement strand
CAAAAGCACGGCGAGTACCGCACCAAGCGCGTCATTCTCGAAATCTACGACGCCATGGCCGAAGCCATGCGCACCGGCGAAGCTTACCAAACCAGGTTGAACCCGCCACCCGCGGATCCGCGAGTGGCGCATGAGATACGCTCGTAACGCGACATTTATGTCGCGCTTGCCCTCGGCCTCGACATAAATGTCGAGTTACGGTGGCATTGCCGGAGAAGACATGGACTACATCATGGAAACTTTCCCTATCGTCAAACGCAAAGACGAGCAAAAGCACGGCGAGTACCGCACCAAGCGCGTCATTCTCGAAATCTACGACGCCATGGCCGAAGCCATGCGCACCGGCGAAGCTTACCAAACCAGGTTGAACCCGCCACCCGCGGATCCGCGAGTGGTGCATGAGATACGCTCGTAACGCGACATTTATGTCGCGCTTGCCCTCAGCCTCGACATAAATGTCGAGTTACGGTGGCATTGCCGGAGAAGACATGGACTACATCATGGAAACTTTCCCTATCGTCAAACGCAAAGACGAGCAAAAGCACGGCGAGTACCGCACCAAGCGCGTCATTCTCGAAATCTACGACGCTATGACCGAAGCCATACGCACCGGCAAACCGTACCAAACGCGCCTCGATCCGCCGCCAGCGGATCCGAGAGTGGCGCATGGCCATATTGAAAAAGAGTTGGATACTGAGCTTATCCGTCTCTATTCTCTGTTGCTCGTATCGGAATTAGCCGCCGATCCGATCAAGACATTCATTGTCAAGACTCTTTATATCGCCAAAGACTGCCGCCAGGTCAGGCAAAAGTATCCCTGGAAAATCCGTAACTTTGGTCCCTATCCTGAAGGTGATGTCTTTGATATGGAAATTGCATCGCTGCGGGAAAAGGGATTTGTTGAGAAGCTGGAAGAACAATCACAAGTTCCAGATCAACCAATCCAAATCAATGACCAGGGAATAGCAAAAATCCGAAACTTGGAAGAACAATATCCTTTACACGAAATCAAAGACGCCATTAAATCCATCGTAACCGATTTTCAGCGATATGGGCGTCACGATATGGAACTGCGCGCAACATTGGTATGGGTCTACAAAAGCAATCCAGATTTAGATTACGAAAGCCTAGTGCGTGAATTCAGGAAAATAAAAGGCGACAAATTTCATGAACATGAGATCGAGAAAGCGTATATTGAATTAAGCGAAAAAGGGTATATTGAAGCGCACTAATTTAAAAGAACAAGCTGATTGCCGATGACTATAGGGAAGTGTCCGAAAAAATCGGACAACTGAAAATGTTCGCGCCGGAGGTTGAAGGACTGAGTCACGCTGCGTAAAAAACAGTTCGAGCTGATCTTTCAAGAACATATCGAGGATATCACCATGAGCATCGCCCAGGTTATCCGTGTCATCAATCAGATGCAAGACGATGGAGTGGTGGAGCGCTACGCCATTGGGGGGCTGTGGGAGCGACATTTTATCTTGAACCCGTGGCCACGCTGGAAGTGGATATTTTTGTCGCGTTCCGTCAAGGTGAATCATAACTTTTGACCTGCAGCACATCATCGAAAGTAAACGCGCCTGGCGGCGCTCGCTGGCGCAGCGGCCGGTGGCGGAAAAGCTGGCCATGCTGGAGGCGTTGCGCGATCAGGCTTGCACGATCCGCACCGCGGCGTCACGGCTCGACATGATCTCGGCGTCACGGCCAGAAGGGCCGAGTGCGCGAGGCCTCGCCGGAATATCCCAGCAAGCTTCGGAAGGATTGAACATGTCCGGTAGACAACCACCAGGTATGATCAAATTTTTGTGTGTTGATAAAAAACTTCATACTGAATTTAGTAACCAAAATTCTTTTGCTTTCTTCATGAGAATGCTCAACGCCATTTGGTGTCTTTATACAAAAACTCCGCGGCATATCAAAACCCAATCAACCTATGAGAAGGCCCGTTATGCAAGTTTCTTCTGAATCAAATCTCCGGTTATCACCCTCGGTGGAAAGTGCGGCAAGGCGTTACCGCGGTGGCCCGGCCATCAGCTCCTGGGACTTTGTCAAAAGCTTGCTCGAAACCCATCCGGAATACGGCGCCGGCATGGGAAGCAAGCTTGCTGCTGAACGCGGATTTTCAAGCAAGGAGGTGCGGCCGGTAGAAGCGTGGCTCGAGGGCATTCAAAATCTTTTCGATGAAAATCGGGTACCGGAGCTGCACGGGCGCTTGGCGATTCTCGGCCTCTGTATGTTAGATTCGCAGTTGCAAGATTTTTTGTCGAGATTCGGATTTCAAAGGGCGCTGGAGGCAGAGCTGAAAGAGCCTTTGCCTTCGCTCTTGAAAGATACGAATTACGGCTCTTCAGCTAACAGCAACTTCCGCGGCAGTAGCAGAGCCTCAGCGAGAGCGAATCAAGCAGCACAAACCAAATTCTCCGCCGATGAGCCCAACGTTATTCAAGACAATCCGCCGGAGTCTCAGCAAACTGTTGAACCGGTGCCGGCCGCTGCCAAAACAGAACCTGAGACCGCCGGAGACGCCACATTGTTGCAAGCGGGCTATATCCCCGATACGATCAATGCGGAGGCCGTCGACCATTTGGACATCGAGCGCGAAGTCGCGAACATTGCGTATGTGCTGACTTCCAAACGCGTCTCGCCGCCGCTTTCCCTGGGGCTGTTCGGTGACTGGGGCAGCGGCAAAAGTTTTTTTATGGCGAAGCTGAAGAAACATATTAATGAAATTGCGAGCTATTATCGGAATCGGGAAAAGGCCGAAGAAAAAACGCCCGAATGGTGCTCGCGCGTGGTGCAGATCGAATTTAATGCCTGGCATTTTTCCGATGCCAATCTTTGGGCCAGCTTGGTCAGCCGCATTTATGAGGCGCTCCATCAAGAATTGAGTGAAACGGCTGAATCCGACAAAGCCCTGCGCCAAAGGCTGGAAGCAGAAGCGCAGCGCGCGCAAGGCGTGGTTCGCGCCGCCGAGGTGCTGCTTGAAGACGTCAAAACGCGGGTGGATCGTGCCACCCAAGCTTTGCAGCAAGCGAAGGAGCAGCGCCAATCCAGCGAAACTGAGTTGAACAAACTGATCGGGGACGTCACCATTCTCTTGCGCGACGATGAGAAAGCTCGCGCAGCATTGGACCAAGCAGCAAAAGCGCTCGGATTCCCGGAGGCCGCCAAAACTTATGCCGAGTTGGAGGGGTTGGGCGCCGATTTGAAGTCATTTTCCAGCCGGATTTCCGCCGTTACCACCAGCATTTTTCACTCACCCTGGACGCTCGTGGTGCTGGCGTTGTTGGTGATTGTCCTGCCGTCGGCTTTGAGTTTTTTTCTGGAAGAGTACCTTGACCGGTTGAGCGCGGTTGGCAAACGTGTGGCCGAAATCAGCACTTTTATTTTTGGCCTGGTGGCATGGCTCAAAGTGCAAATGTCTCGTGGCCTGCGGTTCGTCGAGACCATTGAGAACGGTTTGGAGAAGGCGAGAGCCATCCGAGAGCAGCGCATTGCCGAGAGCAAGGAAGTGCGGGAGGCACAACAGAAATTGGACAGCGCGCAGAGCGAGGAACAGGCCGCGCGGCAAAACCTGGAAAATGCCCAAACCGAGTTGCAACGCCTGCAGAGCGAGCTGCGGGAGCTGAAGCCGGAACGCAG
>JBOHQZ010000794.1:0-3648 GCA_050732275.1 bacterium | reverse complement strand
CTTTTCACCGCGCGGTTGATCTGCTGGCGCAAGGGAGAATCAATCTCACGCCATTTACCATCAGTCGTTGCGCGTTGGAAAAAATCACCGAAGCTTTGGAAAGCACGAGGAAAAGTTTAGCGGTCAAAACTTTGGTAAGCGGATTGAACGGATAAAGCGGATTTTTAAAAACTCTTTTATTGTAATTATCCTACGGACGTAGTCTGCTCAATTCGCTTGATCCGCTTACTTAATCTAAAAAGGTGTTTTTTTATTGACAAGGAGGTGGTGATCTACAGAAACTTGAGACGAATTTCACATTGCGGGGCTTATCAAACCATATAAAGTTGCATGCATTTGCACATGCTTCAAATTGGCTGTTCACCCAAAATTCGAGGAGCATATTTTATGCAATGGCGTTTCAAAATCTATGCGGTTCTCGCTTTTGTGGCTTGCGGATTATGGGCAAGCTCGAGTTGGAGCCAGGCAATCATCGAAACTCCCAATACCATTCCCAACGGCAGTTTTGAAAATGCAGTTGGGCCGGCCTACTGGCATAAGGCCGATGCCGGCGACGCGATCGTCGAGTGGTCCAACGATCAAGTCCGCTCACCGCAACGCTCGCTGAAAATCAGCGACGCCGGCGGCGGCGACGCGCCGATGTGGGAATCCGATAATCTCGCGAAGCTGAATTGGAATCCCGTCACCGGCACGACGAAAAATATTGAAATGGAAATCGGTGGTTGGGTGAAAACCTCGGGCGTCAATATCAACCCGGCCGCGGATGCCGACAAGGTCACTTTGGCGTTTTGGTTTTATGATGCTTCGAATAATTTGATTTTTGGTCAACCGGTAGTGCTCGCCGTGCCGCAGAGTCAGGCCAGCGTCGATTGGACGGAAATCAAAAACACGACGCCGGTGGTGCTGCCGGTGGATGCGGCGCGTTTAACGGTGCAATTTAAATTTGGCGCCAACGCCACGGGCACGGTTTGGCTCGATGATATTTTCTTGCGCAACGCGCCGAATGCGCAAGGTTGGCTCGGCGATCTGTTCAACAATAACTTTGGCACACCTGCAGCTTGGTTCTTCTGGAAAGGCAATCTTGGTCAGGGTACCGTTGGCAAAGGTGTGGTTAGCATTTCCAGTGACTATGCCCATTCCGGAAATTACTCACTTCTGGTGGAGGATGATGGCACCAATCCCGATGAAGTGGTGGCGATCTCCAACCGCAACCCGATTGATCCCGGCCGCTCGTATGGCATTTCAGCGTGGGTGAAGTTTGTCGGCGCCAACACCAACGTGCCCTTCGATGTTGAAAAGGCCATCTTCTTCACGCTGACCTATCATAATGATGACGCCGGTTGGGCCGAAGTGCGTGGCGAAGATTTCTTCGTCGTCGATCAATCCCGCAGCGACCGTGATTGGATACTTTACTCATTTACTTTCACGCCGCCGGCGAACGCCACCCGCGTTTCCGTGCGCGCCCGGCTCCAACACCAAGCCACCGGTAAAACCTACTGGGATGATTTTCGCATTTATCCGGTGGAAATTGCCAGAAAGAATCTTACCTTCGATGAATCGAATCGCCCGGCTTACTGGGAAAGTTTCAATAACGGTGACGGCGCCGCGGAGTGGACCAGCGCTGTTTCGCGCTCGCCCGAACGCAGCTTGAAACTCAGCAAGCAAGCCGGCAGCAGCGCGGACCCAATATGGTTGGCGCGCCAATTGGCGAAAATCAACTGGAATCCGGAGACCGGCGTCACCAAAAACATCGAGATGGAAATCGGCGGTTGGGTGAAGACCGAGGGCGTCAACACCAACCCGGCCAACGACGCTGCGAAAATTCAGCTTCGCTTCAAATTTTTTGATGCGGCGAAGCAATTAATTTTCGGCCAACCGGTCATCTTAGATGTGCCGCAAGCGCAAGCCGCCATTGATTGGACAGAAATCAAAAATAGTACGCCGGTGGTTTTGCCGGTAGATGCCGATTCATTTGCTGTTGAATTTCAGATTGGCCCCGGCGCCAGCGGCACGGCTTATCTGGATGATATTTTCATGCGCAATGCGCCGAATGCGCAAGGCTGGCTCGGCGATTTGTTCAACAACAATTTCGGCACACCCGAAGGTTGGTTCTTCTGGAAAGGCAATCTCGGCCTTGGCACGAATGCCAAAGGCATTGTCACTAGCACCGACAAATATGCGCACAGTGGCCGCTACTCGCTGCGCGTGCAGGATGATGCCAGCAATCCAGACGAGGTGGTCGCGATTTCCGACCGCAATTTTGTGCAGCCGAACACCGAATATCTCGTCAGCGCGTGGGTGAAACGCGAAGGCACGATTCTCAACCCGCTGCCGCGCGATGTCGAAAAGGCGATCTTCTTCACGGTGACTTATCATGGCAACAGCGCGAAGGGATGGGACGAAAAACACGGCGAAGATTTCTTTGTTGTCGATCAAACCACCACCGATCGCGATTGGACATTTTATTCTTTCCGTATAAAAACGCGAGCGGATGATTATCGCATTTCGATTCGCGCCCGCTTCCAGCATCAAGCCACCGGCGATGCGTACTGGGATGATTTTCTGGTCGTGCCGATTGCCACGCCGAATGCTAATCTCAGCTTCGAAGAGGCCGCGGTTCCGGCATACTGGATGAAGCTGAATGACGCCGGCGCGACGGTGGAATGGGCTACGGATCAATTTCGTTCGGATCAACGTTCGCTGAAAATCAGCAAAGCCAGTGGCGGCAGCGAGCCGACGTGGAGTACTCGAGCCAATGTGGCCAAGCTGAATTGGAATCCCACCACCGGCACAACGAAAAATATTGAGATGGAAATTGGCGGCTGGGTGAAAACCGAAAACGTCAACACCAATCCCGCCAACGCCAGTCAGGAGATTCAGCTCATCTATTCGTTCTATGATGTGAACAAGAATCTCATCTTCGGTCAGCCGGTCGTCATCAAAGTGCCGCAGACGCAAGCTTCCGTCGATTGGACTGAGATCAAGAATTCTTCGGCGATTGTTTTGCCGACGGATGCAGACTCGTCGGTGATCGCACTTAAATTCGGCGCCAATGCTACCGGCACGGTTTGGCTTGATGATATTTTCATGCGCAATGCGCCTGGCGCGCAAGGCTGGCTCGGCGATCTGTTCAACAACAACTTTGGCACGCCGGAAGGTTGGTTCTTCTGGAAGGGCAATCTCGGCCTGGGTACCAACGGCAAGGGCGTGGTTTCCATTTCGCGGGATTTTACGCACACCGGCGATCATTCATTGTTGGTCTCCGATGATGCCACCAACCCCGACGAAGTGGTGCTCATCGGCGATCGCAATGCGGTGCAGGGCAATCGCGTCTATCAGGTCTCGGCGTGGGTGAAAACGGTTGGCGTCAACACCAACGTGCCGTTCGATGTCGAGAAAGCTATTTTCTTCACCGTCACCTATCACAAAGCCGAGGCCGGTTGGGCGGAAGTTAAAGGCGAGGATTTCTTCGTCATCGATCAGTCAGTCACTGACAAGGATTGGACGCTGTACAAGTTCTTGGTGACGACACCGGCTGATGCCAATCGGTTGTCGATTCGCGGCCGCTTGCAGCATCAAGCCACCGGCAAAGTGTACTGGGATGATTTCGCCGTGGTGGAGGGCGATATCACCAGAGTGAAAGACAAC
>JBOHQZ010000793.1:0-3648 GCA_050732275.1 bacterium | reverse complement strand
CTGTGGTGCGTCGCTTTCGCCGGAAACGGCGACTACTCCTTCTGCGGGAAGCGAGCCGCTAGCGCCGGAGCCAACGCCAACCGGAGCGGCGGAGCTGGCAGTACCGGCGCAGGAATTTTCTGCGCCGGACACAACGCCGCAAAGTTACGTGCCTTGGGAAGACCGGCAGCGTTTGGGCTTTTTGCCGGCCTTTAGCCAGACCTGGAGCGATTCGGTTTTCCGCCCGGCGGAATTTTTTCGCCGCGCGCCGAAAACCGGCGATGTCGGCGCGGCCTTGCTCTACGCCATTTTGATCACCACCACGGGCGGCCTCTTGTCGATTTTCTGGCAATATCTCTTCTGGGACAGCTTCTCGAATTGGCAAGATCTGGAGAGCATCATCGGCCAGGAAATCAGCCGTGACATACTCGGATTCTGGGCGTTATTGTTGCCGATTTTCGCAGTGATTTCACTTTTCATTTCGTCATTCGTTTTTCACCTCTGTTTGATGATTGTCGGCAGCAGCAAAAACGGATACGAGGCAACGCTGCGCGGCCTTTGTTATAGCTATGGCCCGTATTTGTTCGTGCTCGTACCTTTTTGCGGCGGTGTTATAGCCGGGGTTTGGACGTTCGTGCTCATGATCATCGGCTGGCGGGAATTGCACGAAAGCACCACGGGCCGGGTTTTGTTTGCCGTTTTGCTGCCGTTCATTTTGTGCTGTGGCGTGTTTATCATGTTGCTATGGAGCTTTGCTGGACTATACAATCGATTGAGCCTTTGAAAAGTTTTTCAATCCGTACGCCCTCCCCCACACCGGCCGAGGTCAGCTTTCCTGCGCCGGCTCAGACATCGCGCCCGTTCGACGTGAGTGTTGCCATTTTGCCCACTTTTTTGTTCGGTTTTTTGCTGGCGCGATTCGCGGCGCCGCTCTTCAAACTTTTGCCTGCCTGCACTTTTCGCCAAGTAACCGGCGTGCCGTGTCCGAGCTGCGGCGCTACGCGAGCTGGCTTGGCGATGGCGCAGGGTGATTTAATGGTTGCTTTATCTTACAACCCACTTTTAGTGATCGGCCTTGGCATGCTGTTTGGGTGGAGCCTATTTTGCGTGTTTGAAAAATGGAGTGGCAAATCCATTTCCGGAAACCTCTCGAAAATGATGGCAAAAATTTTCGGCGTTTTTTGGGAGAGTACGAAATTCAAGGCGCGGCAGCGGCTGCGCTGGTTGGTGATCGGCGCGATAGTCCTGAATTGGATTTATCTGATCGTAACAGAATTATGATTCTTTATAAAATATGTTCGTAGTTTCGTCTTATGAATTATGATTTACACAGTACCGACTTTGATCGTCAAATTTCATTGGGCGTCAGATTTCCGTCAAAAGTTGAACGCCTGAAGGCGTCACTACATACATTCATTCGACAAGGAGAACGACATGCAAGTTGGTTTGACGGTGAGCGGTTTTGACGGCAAAAAGCCGAGTGAGATTCTCGCATTGATGCGGCGTTTCGGCGTAAACTTCGTGGAGCTTAACCCGGCAATCATTAGCGACGTTGACGGCATTCTACCTTTCACGGACACGATGGCCACCGGCTTTCATCTGCCGCTGGTCGGCGAGCACGGCTTTGATTTTTCCACGCTCGACGCCAAAGAGAAAATAGACGACACGATCGACTTCATCAATCGCTACCGGAACCAACTGAATCTGCTCTATTGCGTGGCGCATCCGCCGGAAGCGCACAACGGCGAAGATTCGATCGAGACCGGCCTGGAGTTTCTCATTGAAAATTTGCAGCGGATCGAAGTGCCGATTCTGCTGGAAAATATCGAAACGTGGGCGGAGCGTGAGTTTGACAAGCTGGCGGAAATCATCCGCACCCAATTGAAGAAAAAATTGTTGGGCTTTTGTTTCGATCCGGCGCACGCGTTTCTTCGCGACGAAGACATTTTCAAGCGCTTCAGCGCCATTGCCCCCAAAGTTCGCTGCATCCATCTCTCCGATTGCCTGCAAGGCAAAGACGCGCACTTGCCGTTGGGCCAGGGCGAGCTGCCGGTGTCACGTTTTCTGCACCACGTCGCCAGGCATCATTACGACGGCATCATCAACCTTGAAATCGTCCCCAAATCTCTCGCCGAGGCCCGCAGCGTGGTGAAGAGCTATCTCTCCGTCCTGCGTGTGTTCAAGAAAGTGAAGTTCATCGGTACCACGACGAAGCTTTTGTTTCGAGGGTTGCAAGTGGAAGCCTGATTTGCAAGTAGAAGCAAATTCTAATTTATTGGGCAAGGGAATTTTTGTTAGACTACAATAAACCATAACCGAGACAACACCATGAAAAGCAAAATCGCATTTGTCATCGCGTCAATCGCCGCAATCGCACTGATCATGAGCTGTAGTTCGTCGCAGCCACCGCGCGTTTCTGCCGGTTCGCCCGATGACGCCAAGGCAGTTCAGGGAAATTGGAAGCCCGCCAAGGCCGAGTTAGCAGGGCAACCCATGAACGGCGCTATCTTGAAGAGCATTAGCCTGAAACTAGAGCAAGGCAGGTATGAAGTTTCCGTTGGCGGTGCACCCGACAAGGGCACTTACACGCTTGATTCCACCAGCAATCCCAAGGGCATGACCATTACCGGCACGGCAGGACCAAACAGCGGCAAGACTTTTCCTGATTATGAAGAAGCCCCAGAAGTGGAGCGGCTACGAACTGGTCCTTTTCAATTGGAATTCGAGCGCACCAAAGAGTTGCTTGCTGAAAGACTTCCGCAGCCTCCAGCGACTATTCTTGATGTTGGAGGCGGCCCCGGGGCGTACGCGCTTTGGCTCGCGGAGCTTGGGTACGAAGTTCATTTAATTGATCCTGTGCATCGTCTAGTGGCACAGGCGCAGGGGCTGAGCGACGTACTCGCCCACCGCATTGAAAGCTGCAGTGTAGGCGATGCACGCGAACTGAAATGGGATGACCGTTCGGTCGATATCATCCTTGAATTAGGTCCGCTCTATCATCTGATTCATCAGAAGGACCGGTTACAGGCGCTGAGGGAATCGTTTCGTGTCTTGAGACCCGGCGGCAAGGTTTTTGTCGCGGCGATATCCCGATTTGCATCAGCCCTGGATGGACTTTGCAGAGATTTGCTCGCAGACCAAACGTTTCAGAGCATTGTAAAGGCGGACCTCGAAGACGGAATTCACCGGAATGAAACAGGACGTTTGGAGTATTTCACCACAGCAAAGTTTCATCGTCCGGACGAATTGAAAGCGGAGGTCGTGGAAGCTGGCTTCACGGAAGTGGACGTGCTTGGTATCGAGGGGCCAGGGTGGATATTGCCGGATTTTGAGGACCGATGGCGAGATCCACGTCGGCGGCTGGATTTGTTAGCGATTGCGCGACGTCTGGAACGCGAACCTTCGATACAGGGAGTCAGTGCCCATTTACTGGCGGTAGGCGAGAAACCGGTGTAGGGTTGCCGCGATGGAGGCGGCATAACCGCAGGCCGTTAGCGGTGATCTAGATTTGCAACAGAAGTTCATGGCGTAATGAAAGTTTGGATGATTGGCTGCCGCATACGAACGCGAAATCGGATGAGCCGGCCATTGTCACGCTCGAAGATATGGAGCGCCATCACATTCTCAAGGTCCTGGAGCAGACGGGCTGGCGCATCAGCGGGGAAAGAG
>JBOHQZ010000792.1:0-3653 GCA_050732275.1 bacterium | reverse complement strand
GGCGGGGTTGGGCATGCTCCGATTGCGCGGGCCTTGGCCAATGCTTTTAGACTTCCACTTTTCTCAAAGTACGTTTAAAAATATACGTTTGCAAGCGCGGCTTCAGATTGCCGCCGCGCGCAAAAAATATATTGCAAAGAATAGCACCGATTGAAATTACACAATGAAGAAGAGAAAGGCAAGAGGTTTTTTGAGCTTTTTCTTGACTTTCTTCATCGACATGCTTATATTTTCGTTATCCAAAGTTTTTACTAAAATTGGGGTGACTCAAAAAAAATCAGCCCCATCCAATTGAGAGGCTCGATATGATAGATACACTGACGCCAACACAAACTGCCAATCTTTTTCCTCGAAATACCACGCGCAATGATGGCGAGAGCAGCCTGCCAACTCATCGTGATCCTGATCTGCCAACCGTTGACGAGACGAAAAAGCTGCTTGCTAAAATAGACGAGGAGCTTCTCGTTTCTTTTGCCAGAGAAGCCTTGCCCGAGCTTGTTGAAGCGCTTCATGAAAACAGCTTGCCCAAAATTCACGAAATTATCGGGGATTGGTTTGCGACTTTCGAGGAATGCGCCGCGCCAAGTTCCGTCAATAAGATTTTGCAAGCGGCTAAGAATGTAGAGGAAGGCAAAGGCATATCTTGGGAAGAGATGGAAAAGCTGGTACAAACTCGGTGAAAAATTATGCCGTACACTATTGGGGGTGTTGACAAAGAAATTGCAAATCGAGATTCCGTTTATGATTGACAAATTTGTCGTAACTATCTCAGCTATTGTTTTTGTAAGCGGATTGAACGGATAAAGCGGATTTCAGGAGTTTGTTTGTCAGAATGATTATCTGCTCAATCTGCTTTATCCGCTTACAGTTTTTGTTTTTGTGAAAGTGTGAGCTGAATAGTTACAATTTGCCTTAGATTTTTATTTCGCGTTGTTTGCCAAATCCGTCGTTCAATTTTGTTTCGGCCTTTCCCCCTCTTCCAAAATCTGCGGGATGCCTTTGATATCAAAATGCACGCGCTTGCCGAGAATGCGCCACGTGGTTTCGGAAACATAGCCGAGCCAGCCCATGCCGATGGTGCCAACGATGATGAGAATGCCGAGCGTGGTCATGAATTTGCGCCGTTTGGGATGGCGCTCCGGCGAGCGGTCGAGCAGCGGCAGCAAGACGAGCAGCAAAATGAATGCGCCGTTGCCGAGCACGCCGAGCCAACCCGGCACGTATTTCAAGCTCTGATAAATCGGCAGAAAATACCATTCGGGTTTGATGCCTGGCGGTGTGACCATCGGGTTCGCCGGCTTGCCCAACGGCATGTGAACCGTAATGGCGGTAATCACCAACGCGATGAGCACACCGTAGGAAACGAGCAACTCTTTTTTGAAATGATCCGGAAAATACGGCCGCGCTTGATCGGCGAATTGAGGGTCAAGTGAGGGATCAGGCTCGTCGGTGCGATTCAGCGGGGAGATATGATGGTAGCGGATCAAGAACATATGTAACCCAATGAGCAAAAGCAACCCTGCCGGCAACAACGCGACGTGAATCGCAAAGAAGCGGCTCAAAGTAATGTCGGTGACATTCTCGCCGCCGCGCAAAAACGTGAGCAAAAATTTGCCGATGAGCGGCACTTCTTTCGTCGAGTCCGTGCCGACCGTTGTGCCCCAAAACGCGAGCTGATCCCACGGCAATAAATAGCCGGTGAAGGCAAATCCCAAAGTCACCAAAAACAAACCGGCGCCGACCATCCACGTCAGCTCGCGCGGCTTTTTGTACGCGCCGTAAAAGAACACGCGCAAGATATGCAACGCCACGACAGTGACGATAAAATTCGCGCCCCAAATGTGCAGTTGCCGAAAGAACCAGCCGAACGTCACTTTGTCGCTGATGAATTTGATGCTCTCGTAAGCCGTCGCCGCGCCCGGCTGGTAATAAAACAGCAGGAGAATGCCGGTGGCGATTTGCAGCACAAACAGCAAGAGCGCGGTGAAGCCGAGCGTGTGCAGCCAACTGACATGGCGCGGCTGCGGCTCCGCAAGCTGCTCGCGGGTGAATTTCGTCAAGAACTCGATGGGCAGGCGTTCGCTAAGCCAGGCGCGAAATGGCATCAGTTGCTCCCTGAGTATTTTAGCAGTTTGAAAAATTAAAAAACATTTTCCCCAACGGATGAATTAAGACCAACTGATAAAAGCTATCCGCTGGGCTTAATTTATCAGTTGGAGATTCGCCATTCAAAAATCGTTCAACTCAAAACGATCTTATCATCCTCAACGCGAATACCGATCCGCTCCAATGGCTTTGGCGGCGGGCCGGCGATGACGTTGCCGTCGCGATCATATTTGCCGCCGTGGCAGGGGCATTGAAAAACATTCGCGCCGGAATTGAAAGTGACGATGCAGCCAAGATGCGTACACACCGCCGACAGCGCGACAAGCTCGCCGTTGGTCCGCAACACGATCGCCGGCTTGCCACCCAGCATGCCGATCTGATTTCCATTTTCGGGGATGGAATTAGCCGAAATCACTTGGCCGAAGGCGTCGGCAAATTCGCGGCCCGTGGCGCCGAAATTGCGGTTGGGAAAAAGATAAGCGAGCGCCGGCGCGAAGAACGCCAGCGCGGTGCCGCCAAACAGCGCGCTCACGAATTTCTCAAAAAAATGGCGTCGATTCATAAGTTTGTAGTAGCCCTTTTAAGGGCCGGTTGTGGAATGAAAAAATTTCTACCTATAACATGATTCACATGTCGTGGCTCGCTAAGATTGGCGCCTGAAGGCGCTACTACGAACGCAACTACAAACAAACCACGAACATTTCAACAATTTTTGCCCGCCAACAATTCCAGTAAAATAATGTTGCGTAAGACAAAGGAGTTTATTATATTTGAAACGTCCGTGGTTTGCAGCGCCCGGCTTCCGGGCCGAGGCAAGACAATCGAAAGTTCACGGCCGGCGGTGGAGTTGCGCGCTCCCGAAAGTTGCGGCCGTTTAGCGAGTATTTTAATCCAATCCCACACTACAACTTCAAGCACCAGGAGATGACTTATGACCTACATTATCGCTGAGCCTTGCGTCGATGTGCGTGATCGCGCCTGTGTTGACGTTTGTCCGGTTGATTGCATATATGAATTGGAAGAAACCCAGTTGAAAGAAGGCGACCCGGCTTATAAAATGATGCTTTATATTCACCCGCAAGAATGCATCGATTGCGGCGCCTGCGAGCCGGAATGTCCGCCAGTAGCCATTTTCCCGGAGAGCGAAACGCCGGACAAATGGAAGGACTACATCGACTACAATTACGTGGCCTTTGGCGTCTCGCGTTAGCGCAGTTGGGCATGCTTTGATATGGTGAAGATCAAGAGCATTTACGATAAACCGGCGCCCGACGACGGCTTTCGCATTTTTGTCGACTGCTTGTGGCCGGAGGGCATTTCCACGCGCCATGCCGCCGTCGATTGGTGGGCGCAAGAAGTCGCCCCCTCTTACGAGCTTTGGCGGCACGAGTCCGATCTTGAGAAGTGGGAGAAGTACCGTGAAAGTTATCTCAAAGAATTGGCGGCGCGCGACCAGCAGTCGGTGTTGGAGCAATTGCGCCAGCGCGCAGCCAACGGTACGCTGACGCTGTTGTACGGCACGAGCGATCCGGCGCGCAACAATGCCA
>JBOHQZ010000791.1:0-3666 GCA_050732275.1 bacterium | reverse complement strand
TCTCCGCACGAATAAAATTAAAAATGTCATCATGCTCAGCGGCGATTTGCACACTGCCGCCATCGATGACGGCGCCAACGCCGGCGTGCCGGAGATTATGGCCGGCGGCCTCGATATTACCAACTCCAGGATTGTGGCGGTGTTGGAGCTTGTCGGCCTGCGCATTTGGAATCGCGGCGGACAGACCACTTTGTTAGGCGACAATTTCAATAATGCGTACGGCCGCATCAACGTTTTTGGTGCGGACTCAGTGCGTTTGGAAGTGGTGGATGAATTTGGCGAGGTCCTGGCGCGCCACACGGTTCCCGACGGCTCGCTGCCCACGGGCATTTCTCAGCGTACTGCAAACGACAAGATGCATTTCACGCTGTGGCCGAATTACCCGAATCCTTTTCGCGCCACCGCTTCAAATTCACCGACGACTTTGCGTTACTCGCTGCCGGCGCGCGCTCTCGTTACGGCGACGATTTACGACGTTCTCGGGCGACGCATGCGCCAACTGCGGCAACAAACCGAAGAGGCTGGCGAGCACACCTTGGTCTGGGATGGCAAAGATGAACGCGGCACTGCGCTTCCCAGCGGCATTTATTTTTTGTCGATGCAGCTCGTTTTGCCGAATGGCCAACGCCAAAGCGCGATGCAGAAGATCGCTTTGGTAAAATAGATAAAAACGAAAAAATTAGTTCTACTTTAGTCAAATTCCATCGTGCGGCCCGCTAAACACGCGAAATACACTAAAAGGCGTTTCGCGTTTTTCGTGTGTTCGTGGGCAATAATTCAAATGTGACTATGTAGAATTAGAAGCCGAAGTGGCCGTTCAGCCACGGTTTGATCGCGGCTTTCACCGGCTTTTCCGAAAGTCGTGGCCGAGCGAGCCAGCAAGCGATTAGCAACCAGCACAGCACATGCAACCATCGACGCGCAGCCAGCTACCAGTGACCAGCAACCAGTCGAAGCGTAGCGAAGACCCCGACTTGGCGGGGCAACCAGTCGAAGCAAAGCGAAGATCCCGACTTGGGGGGGCAACCAGCATCAGATTTTTATTCTGGCTTTACGTTGTATTCGTTATTTACGGCATCGCCATGCCGTTGCGGCTTGATTTGACCAGCTCCGGCATGAGGCATCGCTGGAAGCGCACAGAGCGTATTCCATTTTTGAATAGTGAGGGCGGCCGGCTCTCGCTCGGCGATGCGTTGGGCAATATTTTGCTCTTTGTGCCGTTCGGATTGTTTTTGCAAGGTTGGCGCCAGGCACGCCGCCTCGAAACGGCCGGCTCGTCGCGCGATCAGATCGGCATCTCGCCGTCATTGTTAGCGGCGCTTGTGTTCAGCAGCGCGATTGAGTGCGACCAATTGTTTTTGGATGGCCGTGTCACTTCCGTCAATGACGTGATAAACAATGTTGTGGGCGCTCTCATCGGCATTCGGCTTGCGGCTGCTCATCCCGGATTGGTTGCAAACACATGGGAAGCACTCAAACACATGTCGCGGCTGCGCCCGTTGTGGGCGTTTTGGGTGGCGACGATGGTCGTGCAAACCATTTTCGCTCTCGCGCCATTTGACTTTACGTTGAAGAAGGAAAATTTCCAGCGCCAATGGCTGCGGTGGCAGTATTCGTGGCAGGAGCTGCAGAGCATTGGCCAAATTAATCCGGCTGCCGACGTTTGGCTGCAAAATTTTCCGCATCATGAGCGTTTACTGGCCTTTTTGTTCGGCACTTTGGGTTGTGCCTTTCTGCTCGGCGCGCTGGCAGTATGGTGCTGGCGCCGCTATTGGCCGCATTCGGCGCGAAATTTTGTGGGATTGATTTTGGCTACATTTGCTTTTTATCCGGCCCTTACCATTCTCCAATTCACCGTGCAATCGATTCATCCTTATCCATTCTTTCTCGTGGCTGGAGTTTTGGGCGTCATCGTCGGGATGTTGCTGATGGGAACATTTTTCCAGCTTGTCGCGATTTTACCAAATCGAAGCATTGGCTAAAACTTTAAGCGACGAAAAAATTGGGGGAAATTGGCCAAATTTGTGTCTATACTTTTTAAGGAAGGGACTTTTGTAGTTATCGATTTCCAGAAAGGGGCAGGTTTGGAATGCGCCGCATCACTATTGTTACGAGCAACGATAGTCTTGCTCATCGCCTCGGCAAGACGCTGCCGGAAAATACGGATTGTGCAATCTTTTCTCTCACAGAGGTTGAGCATCGCTCTGCGCATGCAGATTTCTTGCCGCCGGATTTGCTGATCGTCGATCTTGAAGCGGCGGTGCAACCGGCCAGGCGTTTTTTAACCCTCTTGGGTCGCCGCCATCCGGAAGTCACCGTCATCGTGATTGCGCCGGCGGATAATCTATGCGCAGCGGCGGAGTTGGTGTCGTTTGGCATTGACGAAATCATCGCGCGGCCCGCCGAGGCGGAACAACTGCGCGGGATCATCGAGCGGGTTCAGCAACGCATATCCGCGCTCGAGCATTTGTCGGCGGTGCAGGAGAAACTGCGCCGGGAGATGCGCCAAAGCCAGATCGTCGCCAAAAGCAAGCCGATGCGGGAAATCGTGCAACGGTTGCCGCAACTGGCAGCTAGCTCATCAACGGTCCTCATCACCGGCGAGACCGGCACCGGCAAGGAGCTGATCGCCCGCGCGATTCACTATCTCAGCGCGCGCGCCGGGCAACCGTTCATTACGGTAGACTGCGGCACGATGCCGGAGCATCTCGTCGAAAACGAGCTGTTTGGCCACGTGCGCGGCGCGTATACCGACGCGGGTTCTTCATCCAAAGGCCTGATTCAGGAAGCCGATGGCGGCACGCTGTTTTTGGACGAAGTGCAAGCGCTGCCACCCGGCGTGCAGGCAAAATTTTTGCGCTTTTTGCAGGAACGGCAGTTCAAGCCGCTCGGGCAGTCGAAATACGTTGCGGTCAACGTCCGCGTGGTGGCGGCGACGAACGTCGATCTGGTTCGGGCGGTCGAAAAGAAAAATTTTCGCGAAGATTTGTATTACCGCCTGAATGTGGTGCCGCTTTTCATTCCGCCGCTGCGCGAGCGCAAGGCGGACATTCCGGCGCTCGTGTATGTTTTTTTACAGCGCTACGCGCATGATCAAAAAATGACGGCGCAAATTCCGGATGAAATCCTGCGCCATTGGATGGAACACGATTGGCCCGGCAACGTGCGCGAGCTGGAAAATAAAGTCCAGCAATGGCTGCTGGAGGCACCTGCCGATAATAACACTCATGAAGCCATTGTCTCTTCCGATTCAGCGCCGAAATCGATTCGCTCCTTTTCGGAGGCTCGCCAAGAAGCGCTTGCGCAATTCGAGTACGCCTACCTGCAAAACCTTTTGACCCACACCAAAGGCAACATCAGCGCCGCGGCGCGCCTGGCCGGAACCGACCGCAAACATCTGCGTACGCTGCTCAAGAAACACATTATCGAGGCGCAGCGCTTCCGCCGGTAGTTTTTTATTTTTCTTAGTGACAAAATAATTGTTTTAATGCTTTTGCTCTTCATCCGTTGTGTTGTTTCCGTTGGGAAATTGTTTTTATCATAAACCTGTTTGGCTGCGCCCGTCGGGTTGCGGTTTGTCCGAGTTGGGTGATCTCGTTCCAGTTTTCATTCTCTCTTGGCTTTGATCTTTTGTTCTCCGAGGCGTCAGCACCCCACCCGGGGATG
>JBOHQZ010000790.1:0-3670 GCA_050732275.1 bacterium | reverse complement strand
CTGCCCTGCCGCAGGCCAGGGAAAGCGTAACTACGAACGTTTATTGTTCCAAAATTTCTACCACCACCGGCCCCTTCGGTTTCGCCATGCACGCGAGGCGATATTTTCCCGGCTCCAGCTTGTTGATATCTTCGAGCGTGCCTTGTTCTTCGTCGCCGACCGCATTCATATTTTCGTGGCCGGAGACGATGCGAACCGGGTCGATGCCGCAACTGCCGATGCGGCAATCGGCTTTGAGCTTCAAGCCGTGGCGCTCGGCGATTTCGCAAAGCGTTTGTCCCGAATTGAAAGCGCAGCTTTTGCCAAAATTTTTAAAGACGACCGTCATTCCCTCCGGCATTGCCGGCTTCATGGACGGCGCCGGCTCTTTGGTTTCACGGCGTTGCGGCCGGGGCGTTGGCCGCGCCATCGGCTCCGGGGTCATGCGTTGTTTCGTTGCCGGCGAGACAGGTTTGATTTCCGTATTGAACACCACCGCGCGGCGCGCGTTTTCTTCCCTCACGCCGAATCTGAAAATTTGCTGGCCAACGCGGAATTGGTCGCCTGGCATGAGCGGCGCCATGTTTTTGACTTTGAGATAACTGCCGTTGGCGCTGCCCAAATCTTTGATCCAGACGCGGCGCTCCTTCAGCGTAATCGACAAGTGGCGGCGCGAGAGCGTCAGGTCTTCCGGATCCAAATTGATGTCGGGCGCTTGCCGGCCGAGCACGAACGTCTTTGCCGCCAGCTCGTGGCGATTTACCGGCTTGCCGGTTTCATCGATATGTATGAAAGCGTGGCTGCCGTTTTCTATTTCAAACAGGAGAAGCTGCTGGCCGAGACGGACGATCTGGCCATGCGCTGCTTCGATCGGCTGCGCTTCCTTGAGCTTCAGGAAGACGCCATTGGTGCTGCCGTCATCGCGGAGAAAATAGCCCTCCGGTCCATGCGTAATCGAAGCGTGCCGGCCGGACAATAACAAATCGTCAGGAAAATTGATATCACAATCTTTGCGGCCAATCGTCGAGAGGCCGTCTTTCGCAACTTGAAATTCCTCGGCCTCCACATTGCCCGCGATGACGCGAATGAGATAAGCCCGATGCTCATCCGGCGCGCGCGCTGCGGCAAAACTCTCCCGGGGAGGGCCGTTGCTTTCAACGATGGAAGTCTTCACGCCGGCGAACGCGCCTGCAGCCGGTTTGGCGCGCGGTTCACCGACATCCAGATCGACGCGGATGACTTTTTTACCGGCCAGTTTTTGCGCAATAGCTTCGGCCACCAACACGCCGTCGCGCAACGCCGCTTTGATGTTGCCTCGCCGCCTGATCTCCTGAAAAGTGGCGGGATCAGCATTGAAATCCGCGGTCTCCAAATAAGCCGGACTCAAAATATCGCCGATCAGATAGAGATTGGGCTGTTGCGTTTCGAGCAGCGGCGTCACCGCGAAGCGCTGTTTTTTGCTCGGGCCGCCCGTTACCATGTTGATGCCCAGCGCGCTCAACAGGGAAGCGGGAACGTCTTCGCCGATGCACGCAATGCAAAACTCTTTAGCGAACTCGAGGTGCGCCGTCTCGTTGGGCCGGCCGGAGAGTTGACGGCGGTCCGTGCGCAAAGAAAGATATTCCTTTTTATCATCGGCGCTCAAAATCGCCACTGGCTCGCTGTAAGGATAATGGCGAATATTGCCATTGCCCATATACGCCGCGAAAAAAGCCTCGGCGAGCGCTTTGGAAACTTTGGGCAGCTTATCACCGCGATAAGACCAATATACTGCGGTCGCATCGTTCGCTTTGATTTTGGCGTGCGACACGGCGATCACCGCTTCGGCTGCCGAGGTGCCGCCACCGATCACCAAAGCCGGTGCACCGACATAACACGCCGCATCGGAGAGGCGATAAGCAATGCCTTCGGTGTTTCCCGGAATATCGAAGCGCCGCGGCACGCCGCGGCCGATCGCAATAAGCGCGTGCTTGGCGGAATAAATTTGCTCGGATTTCGTGTGATGATTGTAGGCGCGCGCTTGCCAAATGCCGCCGTCGCGCCGCTGCATGCCGAGCAGCTCCACGCCGACTTGCGCGGGAATATTGCGGTCGTGATATAAGCTTTTCCAATGTTGGCACATCTCGTCTTTGTCGATCGGCGCAAAGTGCAGCAAGGAAATCAGCCCGTCACCTTTGGGAAACGGCATTTGATCGCCGCCGCCGTAGTCGGGAAGGATCAGCTTGTCTTTCGCGTAATCCCGAATACGTTTCATCACGTCATCGAAATCGATCACCAGCGCGGCGAGCCCCAATTCCTTGGCGCGAAACGCTGCCGCCGTGCCGGCCGGGCCGCCGCCGACGATGAGCATATCCAAAATCTCCGGCAAGCGCACCGGCTGCGCCAGAACGAACATACCGTCGGGATGTATTTCAGAATTTAAACTCATAGAAAAAGTTCGTGCGAACTAAAACGTAAAACGTGAGAACCAGTTCTTGCGCATTACATTTTGACTCATTACGTTTTACGCCTAATCTTCCCTTCCACTTTGCCAAAACTCAAACATGTGCCCGGCAGAATTTCTATTTCGGTTTCGACCACTTGCGCATCTACAAACGTGTGATTCTTGCTGCCGAGGTCTTTTAAGAAGACCCGGCCGGCTTGCAGGATGAGCGCTGCATGCCGGCGCGAGATGGAAGGATCATTGACGATGATTTCGCATTCCGGCGACCGGCCGACGAGATTTTCACCGGGTTTGAGCGAAAAAGTTTGGCTGCCCGGGGTAGAATGCCCGATTTCCAAAACAAACTCATAAGAAGCGGACGGCGGTGGCGTCTTTTTACGCGGCATTGCAGATTCCACAACGGTTTTATAAACGTCGTTCGCCACGTTGTTGAGCAATCGTGACGCCGGTTTCGATTTCGCCGCGCCCTCGATCATCGTCTTCCCATTTCTGGGCGCCGGGCCGGGTTCGAGGCCGTCGGTCTCCTCGCCGGGGTTGACCGGCTCAACGAACGTCCGGTTTCGGCTCCGAGGCGGTTGCGGCTTGCCATCGGTCTTTCGACGGCTTTTGGTCGCGCGCGTGTGGTCATTGACGGTCTGAAAAATAAAATCGAATTTTTGCGCGAACGTAATGATGTGCAAATCGCCCAATTTTTCTTTTGGGCCGACGCGCACGCCGTCCAATTTGGTGCCGTTGCGGCTGCCCACGTCTTCCAGGCAATAACAGCCTTCAGCCTCGTCAAAAAAAATCCGGGCGTGCTGGCCGGAGATCACCGGCTGATCGAGCACAACGGCATTTTCCTTTTTCTTGCCGATAGTCGCTTCTTGCGCAAACTCGAAATTCGCGCCGGCGAAGAAGCCGGTGGTGCAAAACAGTCTGGCTTTCATTTTCTATGCTCTTATTTTGTCCCGAAGGGACATTTGATATTAGCCCAACAATTTATTGTTGGGTAAGTATGATCAACAATCATTTATTGTCCCGAAAGGAACGATTGAAAATGCCGATTATCATGCTGTCAACGCCCGTTTTCATTCGTCCCTGTCGGGACTTTTGAGGACGGTGTTTTACTTTTTCCCACCAATGAATTGGTGGGCTATTGTCACATCTTCCCTTTCGGGGCTTAACATAATGACATGAACTAAGAGCGCCTCAATCCATGTACAACAGCATGCTCGAACGATTGGTCTTGTTCGGATGAAAATAATGGCA
>JBOHQZ010000789.1:0-3672 GCA_050732275.1 bacterium | reverse complement strand
TTGTTTCAATCGCTGCCGGACACCTGGGCGATCGATCAAATTTTTCCGATCATGCCGATTCACCGGCTCGATGAAAAACCGACGCGCTCCGGCATCTTGGCCGATATTACCTGCGATTCCGACGGCTGCATCGATCGTTTTGTCGATTTGCGAAATATTAAGGACGTGATCGGACTGCATCCCTGGCAGGAAAACGAAGATTACTTGATCGGCATCTTTCTCGTCGGCGCCTATCAGGAAATTTTAGGCGATCTGCACAATTTGTTCGGCGACAATAACGTCGTGCAAATCGCCCTGGACGGCGGGAATCATGCTTACAATATCGAACACGTGGAATATGGCGATTCGGTCTCGGAAGTGCTCGTCTATGTCCAGCAAAGCAAGGACGAGCTAATCGCCCAATTTCGCCAAAGCGTCGAGCAGGCCGTGCGGACGGGACAATGCACGCTGGAGGAGGCGCGCCATATTTTGGAAACCTATCGCGCCGGGTTCGAGGGTTATACGTATATGGAGAGGTGAGACGAAACGCAGCTATAAAATTTAGGCCGTATTTTGAGGAGAGATAACACGAGCGTGTGCGGCCACGGGGCGAAACAGACGTTGTTTGAAAGACGGACGTTCAAACTACCGATTCATGAAAATTTTGTTTAATCTCTTGTCTCTTAGCACTCGAATTCTCAACGAATGATTAACAAAACAATCATTGCAACCGCAACAACAAAAAAGATAGCTGCTGACGCCTTCAAAAAAGTAATTAGAATGTTTGTCTCTGGAGCTACGTGCAATTTGAGCATATTTCTGATATTGAAAATCTCGTCTCTAAATATCTTCATGAGTATTGCGCCGTATGAAAAAATGGCACCAAATAGCAAACTTAAAACTATAGGGAGAATTAAAGAAAATTTGCTTAATTCGCTATCTTTATTCGAAAAATAAAAGGTCAATATACTACCTGTTATAGCATAAAAAAACACATTTGCTTTTAACGCCAAATCAAGATAGAATTTATACAAGTCTATTAGTTGAGAATACTGTTTCCATAACAACTCATGATCATTAGTTTGTTTCTGCATTATTTAATTCCTTCAATAACGTTCAATTCACAAATCAAAACAAATCGCTTGGTTATAATTCAGTTTGTCATGATGATATCCACGTACGCATTATTTATTTTACAGCTACAGTTGCTTACCATTCGCCTAGTGTTAGTTTATTGCTTTCAATTTCTCCGGAATACTTAAATACTTCCGTCAGCACAAACACGACATGTAGGGAGGCCTTTGCAGAATGTATACTTCAATTCTTCAAGAAGCTTGTTTATCTTCACTCATGGTCATTGTGAGGATAAGCACGTATCGTGAGATTGAACTACTATCCTTATCTTACATCGTCCGAGCACGTCACCTGCAAGTGCCTAACAGTTGTTCAGCGGCAACGCCCGCGTCGCGCGATGTTTCCATCTATAGCCATTTATTGCCATAAGTGGAAATTTTTGCGAGCAAACTTTCCACTGTTGGACATTTAGAAAGTGACGATTAGTAGGAAGTTTTGCCTCGCTGGCGTTCCGGCCAATGTTTCAAAATATTGGGTCAAAATGACTACCCCAGCTTAAGCCAATTATTGCGCCAGTCCATTGGCCGGCCGGACCTCGGGCAGCTTCCCATTCAGCAGCGCCTCCAGCTCGGCGCCTTCGACCATCTCTTTTTCCAACAGCATTTGCGCCAGCGTCTCGAGCTTGGGCTTTTTGTCGGTGAGCAAGCTCGTTACTTCTTGATAGGCGTTTTCAATGATCGTGCGCACTTCCTCGTCGATCTCGCTGGCGACGCGCTCGCTGTGCGGCTCGCCGCTGAAATCGAGGCCGACGAATACGCCGCGCTTTTCTTTGGCGTAATAGAGCGGACCGAGCTTGCTGCTCATCCCGTATTCGGTGACCATGCTGCGCGCAATGGCCGTAGCGCGCTCGAGGTCATTTTGTGCGCCGGTGGAGATTTCTTTAAAAATGACCTCTTCGGCGACGCGGCCGCCGAGCAAAACTTTCAAGCGATTGAGCAGCTCGGTGCGCGTCATCAGATAGCGGTCTTCCGTTGGTAGTTGCAGCGTGTAGCCGAGCGCCGCGACGCCGCGCGGAATAATCGAAACCCGATGGACCGGATCGACGCCTTGCAAACTGCCGGCGACGACGGCATGGCCGGCTTCGTGATAAGCAACAATCTCTTTCTCTTTTTTATTCAACACGCGATTTTTCTTTTCGAGGCCGGCGATGACGCGATCGATCGCTTCCTCGAGATCGGTTTTTTCGACGTGTTTTTTGCCGACGCGGGCGGCCAACAAGGCGGCTTCGTTGATCACGTTAGCGAGATCGGCGCCGACGAAACCGGGCGTGCGCGCCGCAATGACGCGCAATTCCAACTCCGGCGCCAGCTTGACTTTGCGGGCGTGAACTTTCAGAATGGCTTCGCGGCCGTTGATGTCCGGCCGATCCACCACGATTTGGCGGTCGAAGCGACCGGGGCGCAGGATCGCGATATCGAGAATTTCCGGACGATTGGTAGCGGACATGATGATGACGCCGCTATTGGCATCGAAGCCGTCCATCTCGACCAACAGTTGATTCAGCGTCTGCTCGCGCTCGTCGTGGCTGGAGAGCGGGCTCATGCCGCGGGCTTTGCCGATGGCATCCAACTCGTCGATAAAAACAATGCACGGCGCTTGTTGCTGCGCTTGCTGAAACAGATCGCGCACGCGGGCGGCGCCGACGCCGACAAACATTTCAACGAAGTCCGAGCCGCTCAATGAGAAAAATGGCACACCGGCTTCGCCAGCGACGGCGCGAGCGAGCAACGTTTTCCCTGTTCCCGGCGGGCCGACGAGCAGCACGCCCTTGGGAATACGGCCGCCGAGGCTTTTGAACTTGTCGGGGTTTTTCAGATATTCCACCACTTCCCGCACTTCTTCAACGGCCTCGTCGATTCCCGCCACATCTTTGAAGGTGACTTTGGTTTTGCCCTCGACATAAATTTTCGCCTTGCTCTTGCCGATCGACATCAATCCGCCTTGCGGATTCATGCGCCGGAATGCGAAGCCCCAAATCGCGATCAAAATCAGCAGCGGCAGAATCCAACTCAACAAGATGCCCTGCCACCAACCGGTGTCGACTTTGCCGGTGTACTTCACACCGGCGGCTTCCAACTCTTTGACGAGATCGGGATCGTCGACGCGCAGGGTGAGAAATTTTTTTCCGGCCTGTTGGCTATCGGCTTTCGCCTCTGTTAGGTCCGGGAAAAAGCTGCCGGAATCCGCTGCGGCATTTTTATGATCGGCTTCATAACGGCCGGTGATTTCCTGCGAGGTGATCTCACAAGAGAGAATTTTTTTCTCGCGGATGAGTTGCTTGAAGGTGCTATATTCGATTTGCTGGATGTTTTCGCCCAAAAAAAAGCTGTGCAGCGCGTACATCATCAAAACGGCGAGCACGACGTACCAAAAGGAAAGATTCATCCGGCGATTGCCGAGGGGTTGTTGTCGCCGCCGTGATTTCTGGTTTTCCATGATCTATATTATGGGGGTGAATATATCGTTATTAAATTTAGCTTTCATTTTTAATATAGCCAAGTCACGCGGGAAAGTCAAGAAGGAACTGGGGCCGGTTGGTTGCTCGTTGCTTTGTTTAAG
>JBOHQZ010000788.1:0-3673 GCA_050732275.1 bacterium | reverse complement strand
GCAGCACGGTTACTGCTCAAGCAGCACGTCGCGTTGGTGCAGACGGAGAAGAATCCACAGCTCATTCCCACCTTGCTCAAGAATGAGAGCTACGACGTTATTTTCCTGGATATGAATTTCACCCGCGATGTGGGCAGCGGGCGAGAGGGATTCCATTGGCTCAGCCAGATTCTCGAAATCGATCCGGCTGCGGTGGTGGTGTTGATCACGGCTTACGGCGACGTCGAAATGGCGGTGCGGGCAATTAAAGAAGGAGCGACAGATTTCGTGCTCAAGCCGTGGCAGAATGAAAAATTGCTGGCGACACTTTCGGCGTCCATGAATCTGCGGCAATCGCGCCTGCAAGTGGATCAACTGCGCTCGCGACAGCAGTTGCTCAGCGCCGACATCGATCAGCAATTCCAAGGTTTCGTCGGCGCGTGCACGGCCATGCAAAAGGTGTATGCGACGATCCAGAAAGTCGCCAAAACCGAGGCCAACGTCTTGATTCTCGGCGAAAATGGCACCGGCAAAGAATTGGTGGCGAGAGAGCTGCACCGCCAATCGCTGCGCGCCAACGAGGTGTTCATCAGCATCGATATGGGCGCGCTCAGCGAAACTTTGTTCGAGAGCGAGCTGTTCGGCCACGTTAAGGGCGCGTTTACAGATGCCAAAGAAGACCGTGCCGGCCGTTTCGAGGCTGCTTCCGGCGGCACACTGTTTCTCGACGAAATCGGCAATCTCTCGTTGCCGTTTCAAGCCAAGCTGCTGACCGTGTTGCAAAACAAAGAAGTCACCCGGCTCGGCTCCAACAAGCCGCGCCCGATCGACATTCGCTTGATTTGCGCGACCAACATGCCGATTTATGAGATGGTGGCGCAAAAAGAGTTTCGGCAGGACTTGCTCTATCGCATCAACACGGTGGAGATTCATCTGCCGCCCTTGCGGGAGCGTGTGGAAGATATTCCCTTGCTCGTGGAACATTTTCTGGCGACCTATGCGAAAAAATATCAAAAACCGGCGAAGCCCGTCAGCCCGGCGGCGTTAAAAAAACTGGAAAAATTTTCCTGGCCCGGCAACGTGCGCGAACTGCAACATGCGGTGGAAAGAGCCGTAATAATGAGTGAATCACCGGCGCTGCAGCCGTCGGATTTTCTTTTTACCGCCCCGGAAACCAAGGAAGACGGGCTTGTATTCGAGGACTATAATTTGGAGGACGTTGAAAAAGTGGTCATCCAAAAAGCGCTCAGCAAGCACGGCGGCAACATCAGTCATGCCGCCAAAGAGCTGGGCCTGACCCGCGCCGCGCTCTATCGCCGTTTGGAAAAATATGGTCTATAAAAATTTTCGCATTCATTGTATCATTCGCGTGGTCCTGCTCGGCGCCACCATCTATCTGTTTTTTTACCTGATTCTGCAAACCAATCTCTACGCCACCATCGCCATCGTTGCCAGTATCATCATTTATCAAATCTACTCCCTGATTCATTACGTCGAGAAGACCAACCGTGATCTCACCCGCTTTTTGGAGGCTATCAAGCACACCGATTTTTCGCAAACCTTCACCAGCACCGGGCTCGGCTCGTCGTTCGAGCCGCTGAAAAAGGCCTTCAACGAAGTCATCGAGCAATTTCGCCGCGCCCGCTCCGAGAAGGAAGAGCATTTTCGCTATCTCCAAACCGTTGTGCAGCACGTCGGCATCGGCTTGATCGCCTTCGGGCAGGACGGCGAAGTGAGCCTGATCAACACGACGGCCAAGCGGCTCTTGCACATTCCGTATCTCAAGAATATCAAAACGCTCGAAGCGTTCAGCAAGCCGTTGGTGGAAACGCTGTTCAAATTGAGGTCGGGAGAAAAGGCGCTGATCAAGGCGGACGATAGGAATGATATACTGCAATTGGCGATTTATGCCACCGAGTTCAAGTTGCGCGAGCAGCAGTTTACACTCGTCTCTCTCCAAAATATCCAAAGTGAATTGGAAGAAAAGGAAATGGAGGCCTGGCAAACCCTGATTCGCGTGCTCACCCACGAGATCATGAACTCGGTCACGCCCATTGCCTCGCTGGCTTCGACGGTGAACGATCTGTTGGACGCGCAAAAGCCCGGCAGCAAAATCAGCCACGAGTCCATCGGCGACATGCAGGGCGCGGTGCGGACGATCCAAAAACGCAGCGAAGGGTTGCTGCACTTCGTCGATGCCTACCGCACGCTGACTAAAGTGCCGCGGCCTAATTTCAAAATTTTTCCGGTGGCCGAGCTGTTTGGCCAGGTTGAGCAACTCCTGCGCGCGCACGTCGCCGAAAAAGCCATTGATTTCCGCGCCGTCGTCAAGCCGGAAAGCCTGGAATTGACCGCGGATGCGGAATTGATCGAGCAGGTGCTGATCAATCTTTTGCTGAACGCAATACACGCTTTGGACGGCAAGCCCGGCGGCAGCATCAAATTGCTCGCCGCCATGGATGAGCGCGGCCGCACGATCATTCAAGTCGCCGACAACGGCCCCGGCATCGTTCCCGAGGTGCTCGACAAAATTTTCATTCCATTTTTTACTACCAAGCCGGGCGGCTCCGGCATCGGCCTCAGTTTGTCCCGCCAGATCATGCGCCTGCACCGCGGCGCCCTCAGCGCCCGCTCCGAGCCAAACGTGGAGACGGTGTTTACGCTGAGGTTTTAAGAATTACCTTGATTTTATTGGGAAAAAGATTTAAAATAGAAAGGAAATCATACAACGGAGAACCCTGATGACTGAAGTCACCGTTTCGTTACCGGACGAAATTTACAAACATGCCGCTCGATTGTCTGATGCGACCAGATTGCAGGTTGCCGATATTCTAACTGATGCTTTGTCGTTTACGCTTCCCACATTGGACGGGGCGGCGTTGCGGGAAGACGCCGTCAGCAAACTTGATGATGCCGAGGTTATGGCATTGGCTGCATCGCAAATACCTCCCGCCCAGGATCAACGTTTAAGCGATTTGCTATACCGGCAACGGGAAGAATTGTTGAGCGCCGAAGAAGCGGCGGAATTGCTTTCACTGATGTCTCTTTATTACAGCGGATGGCGGCGTAAAACCGAAGCGTTGGTCGAAGCCGTTAAGCGAAGGTTAGATTTGGGTATATTTTCTGCACTATTCGGAGTTCCCAAACATGCATACTAAACAAAAATCTTCGGCTTATTCTGAGCTCGTTGATCTGGTTGCACGGTCTGATCCACATCGAGCTCTTTCCTTTCGCCTTTCTCCCAAGGTGGCACGGCGGGTTGAAACATTAGTCAACCGTGAAAAGGATAATCATATCACGCCGGCGGAGAAGGATGAGCTCGATACCTATATGCACTTGAGTCGTATCGTTATGCTGGCTCAAACGCAGGCGCATAAAATACTAAATGGGAAGCGTACCCGTAAAAATACGTGAGCAAGTTTGCAAGCGCGCATTATGGAGAAATAACTTGCAAGATGTTGGGTTTCAATGACGATTTTCGCATTGCCTTCCGTGAATATCTGATGCTGCTTGGGGTCTATCCATAAACTTGAATAACGCTTTAGTTCATGCCTTAATTTTGCACCAAAATGCACTATCATTTGTGATCGGTTGTGCACTCTGACTAACCCCGCTAGGGGTAAAATGTTTATAGAAATTCCAAGCTACCACCATTCGCAAACTCCGTAGGAGTGACATGTCGCATTTCGTTGAT
>JBOHQZ010000787.1:0-3673 GCA_050732275.1 bacterium | reverse complement strand
AGCAGCAAGCCAATACCGAAATATTTCGAGCGAATCATATTTCGCTCCGGCGTGAGCAGCAAGGCGAGCAAGAACGCCAGTACGAAAAAAACGATGGCGTATTTGTTCAAGAACGCCAGTCCCCAAAGAATCCCCAAATGTATCCAATATTGCGGATTTTGGCTTTCCACCAGCTTGACGATAAAATAGCCGCTGAGCAGCCAGGAAAATTGGTCGAACGAAACCGGCTGGAGTAAGGTGTTGCTGCGCAAGAATGCGGGCGACAACATAAAGGCCGTGCAGGCAAGCAAGATCGCCCAGGTTTTGCCGCCCAATTCTTTGACGATCAATGCGATGACGACGACGGAAAACGCCCCGATCAATGCCGGAAAAAATCCGATGGCGAACGCCGAATCACCGAACAGCGCTATCGTGAGCTTGCCGAGCATCGGCGTCACCGGCGGCACCGAGATATAACCCCAATCGGGGTGATCGGCCAATGCCAGATAGAGATACGTATCGCGATGCAGCTCATAGTTGGTGTTGGTCCAAAAATGAATGGCAAGCTTGAAGAGCGCCAAGCCGGCGATGAGCAGCCATTTGGGAGAGACGCGGATTTTTTTCATTGAGTCGCCTCGCATGAGCTGTTGTCAACGTAGAATGTGTTTGGAAAGTCACTGACCGGTCACTTTTCAAGCACAAAATGTTCTATAATTCAACGATTTTAAGTGACCGGTCAGTCTCGTTTTTTATGCTTTTCAAACACCATCTCGGCATTTTTTTCTTTGCAATGATTTACGACAAAAATAGCTCTAAAGTTTTTGGCTAGTTTGCCCCAAATTATTTCGTCTTTCTCGAAGAAATTCTTGACAATACGGCGCGAATTTACTATCTTTTACTTTTGGGCTGAATAAAATAAGCTTGATCTGGTTCCGGCTTTTTCAAATAAAAAAGCATAAAAAGGCCGGGACTTTTGAGGAGATGGAATTTCATGCGAATCGGCGTTCTCACGGGAGGAGGCGATTGCCCGGGTTTGAATGCGGCAATTCGTGCGGTGGTGCGCCGCGCGATTACGCAATATGACGATCACGTTTTGGGCGTGAAAAACGGCTGGGAAGGGTTGGTGGAGTCCGACATCGAGCCGTTGAGCCTCTATTCGATTTCGGGCATTCTGCCGAAAGGCGGAACCATTCTCGGCACCTCGCGCCGCAATCCGTTTTTGCTCAAAGACGGCATGCAACGGATGATGGATAACGTCACCAAATATGAATTGGAAGCGCTGGTGGTGATCGGCGGCGACGACACCCTCGGGGTGGCGAACAAGCTGGCGGAAAAAGGCTTGCCATTCGTCGGCATCCCCAAAACGCTCGACAACGATCTGCAAGGCACGGACATGGCCTTCGGTTTTGACACCGCGGTGTCGATTGCGACCGAGGCTATTGATCGGTTGCACACGACGGCGGAATCGCATCATCGCGTTATCGTCGTGGAAGTGATGGGACGCTACAACGGCGCTATTGCGACGGCAGCCTGCATTGCCGGCGGCGCCGATTTCGTTCTTATTCCCGAAGTGTCGTTTTCGTTTGAAGACATGGCGAATCAGCTTACGGCGCGGCACAAGCACGGTAAAAATTTTAGTATCGTCGTCGTTGCCGCCGGCGCCAAGCCGAAGGGCGCCGACAAGCCGGTGAGCAAAACCGGTAAAGTCGATGAGTTTGGCCATCCAATCCTCGGCGGCATCGGTGAAGTGGTCGCGAACGAGATTGAAAGCCGCACCGGCATGGAAACACGCGTGGTGGTGCTCGGCTCGATTCAGCGCGGCGGCTCGCCGACGGCTTTTGACCGGATGCTGGCAACGCGTTTCGGCATTCACGCGGTGGACATGGTTCACGCCGGCAAATTTGGCCATATTGCCGCATTGCGCGGCACGGAGATCGTCGAGGTGCCGGTGGCGGAAGCCATCCGTGGAACGCGCCCGGTTGATCCCAAAGTTTACGAAACCGCGAAAGTGTTTTTTGGATAGCTCGTAGCCCAGACGACCTCGTCTGGGATTAGCTTTTTTAAAATGAGTTTTGGGCGAGCAGCTTATGGAGATTGTGGCTCGCCCTGGATGTTATGATCGGAAAGGAGAATGAATATGGCAGTGAAAGTTGGCATTAACGGATTTGGGCGCATTGGGCGCAATATTCTTCGCGCCGCGGCGCACGACAAAAATCTCGAGTTTGTAGCGGTCAACGATATTACCGATGCGCAAACCCTGGCGCATCTGTTGAAATACGATTCGATTCTCGGCATTTTCGACGCCGACGTCAAGCCGCAGGAAAAAGCCATTTCGGTGAACGGCAAAACCGTGAAGGTATTTGCGGAAAAAGATCCCGCGAAATTACCGTGGAAGGATCTCGGCGTGCAGGTGGTGATCGAATCCACCGGCCTTTTTACCAACAAAGATGATGCGGCCAAGCACCTCACTTCCGGCGGCGCCAAGAAAGTTATCATCTCCGCGCCGGCCAAGGGACACGATCTCACCATAGTGATGGGTGTAAACGAAAGCGCCTATGATCCGGCGAAGCATCATGTCGTTTCCAACGCTTCCTGCACGACGAACTGCCTGGCGCCGGTGGCCAAGGTGGTGTTGGATACGTTCGGCATTCGCCACGGCTTGATGACGACGATTCATTCTTACACCAACGATCAGCGCATTCTCGACCTGCCGCACAAAGATTTGCGCCGCTCGCGTGCAGCCGCGCTATCGATGATTCCGACTTCGACCGGCGCGGCCAAGGCCATCGGCGAGGCGATTCCCGAATTGAAGGGAAAAATGGACGGCATTTCGGTGCGCGTGCCGACTCCGAACGTTTCGCTCGTCGATGTGGTGTTTGAAGTCGAGAAAAAGACGAGCATCGAAGAAGTCAATAACGCCGTCAAGGCGGCGGCGAACGGAAAAATGAAAGGCGTGCTTTCTTATACCGACGAGCCGCTGGTGTCGATTGACTTTCGCCTGAATCCAAATTCTTCCATCGTCGATTTGGAATCCACCAACGTGATCGACGGCACGATGGTGAAGGTTTTCTCGTGGTATGACAACGAATGGGGTTTCTCAAATCGCGTCATCGATTTGATTCATCTCATGGCGCGCTCGTTGTGATGCACAAATTTTGAATTGAAGATTTTCAATTTAAAATTTAAAAATTGAGTTGCATGAATAAATCCTCGCGACGGATGTTCATCGCCGGCAACTGGAAGATGTTCACCACGCCGGCAGAAGCGGCGGCGCTCGTCAAAGCTTTGAAAGTGAAGGTCGTCAATATTCACCAAACTGAAATGGCCGTCTGCCCGCCCTTCATCAATTTGCCGATTGTGGCAGAATTGCTGAAAGGCACGGAGATCAAGCTTGGCGGGCAAAATCTGTTTTGGGAGGAAGAAGGCGCTTTTACCGGTGAAACCTCGGCGAAGATGCTGCTCGGCGCCGGCTGCGAGTACGTGATCATCGGCCACTCGGAGCGGCGGCAATATTTTGGCGAAACGGAGGCGTCGGTCAATCGCCGCCTCAAGCGCGCTCTGGCGGCCGGCTTGGTGCCGATCGTTTGCGTGGGTGAAACGCTCGCGCAGCGCCAGGCCGGTGAAACTGAAAAAGTTGTCGAAACCCAGGTGGGCGGCGCGTTGGCCGAAATCTCGCCGGCAGATTTTGCGAAGG
>JBOHQZ010000786.1:0-3673 GCA_050732275.1 bacterium | reverse complement strand
CGATCAATCCTGGCAATTCCGGCGGGCCGTTGCTCGATTCGCGCGGACAACTCATTGGAATCAATACCGCCATTTACAGCACGAGCGGCAGCAGCGCCGGAATTGGATTTGCAGTGCCCGTCAATACAGTTAATCGCGTCGTTCCTCAGCTCATTCAATACGGTAAAGTGATCCGGCCGGGGCTCGGCGTTCAAATCATGAGCAACAACGAATACTGGACAAGAAGGCTCGGAATCGAAGGCGTCATCATCGCCTCAGTGCAAGAAGGCAGCGCTGCTTACAAGGCCGGCTTGCGTGGCCTGCAAACCAACCGCCGGGGTGAATCTTTTCTCGGCGACGTCATCATCGGCATTAATGATAAAAAGGTCAGAAGCTTTGGCGAACTCGGTGACGTGCTCGAGCAATACAAAATCGGCGACGTCGTCACGGTAAAGATTTTACGCGACGGCGAAGAAAAAACCGTGCGCATACAATTGCAAGAACTCGGATGAAATGACAAATATAACATCAACTGCCCGCCGGAGCAAGAGAATTTTTGTTTGAAATTTTCACGATATGGCCAAATGTCCGCTGTCGGTTTGTGTTTTAACGCTCAACGAAGCTCATAATATTGCGGCATGCCTCGCGACCGTTGCCGATGCTGATGAGATTCTCGTTGGCGATACGGGAAGCCGGGACGAGACTATTGAGATTGCGAAGCAATATGCGAATGCCGTTCTCGCGATCCCTTTTCGGGGGCATGCAGCGAGCAAGGCGGAAGTGGCTGCGCACGCTAGGCATGATTGGGTGTTGATTCTCGATGCGGATGAACGGGTCACACCGGAGCTTTGGCAAGAGATCAAATCTCTTGTTGAAAATCCGCCGGCGGAAGTGAAGGGCATGCAGTTGCGGCGGCGGTCATTTTTTCTCGGCAAAAAAATGCGCGCGTGGGATGCTGATTATCAATTGCGCCTTTATCGCAAAGACGCGGCGACGTGGAACGACGCGCTAATTCACTGCGGTGTCAATGTGCGCGGCCAAGTGGTCAAATCAGCCGGCTATCTCGATCATCACACCGACCCGAATTTGAGCCACGTTCTGCGCAAAATGAACGCTTACACGAACGCCAATGCCGCTGATTTGATTCGCGCCGACAAAAAAGGGCTGACGGTAGCTGCAGCCTTTTTTCATGCGGCTTCTACTTTTTTTCGTGTTTATGTGATGCGCGGCGCGATGTGGGATGGCAGAATCGGCTTCGTTTTTGCCTGTGTCCAGGCGCTGTTTAATTGGTTCCGCTATTTGAAGGCTTGGGAAATAAAACAAGGCATTACGCCGATACCGGGAATGAAAGATTTTATGCCGCTATAATCCAGACCAGCGGTCTGGCTGCGCCCGTAGGGGTTACGCATCCAGCATCTCGCGGATTTTGTGCGCCAACAACGCCGGCGAGAACGGTTTTTGGAGGAAGGCCAGGCTTGCGTTCCCTTTTCCAGATTGAATGCTGGTGTCGTCGGCATAGCCGGAGATGAACAATACTTTCATATCCGGTTGCAAGGCTTTGATCTGGTCCGCCACCATTTTCCCGCTGAGCCGCGGCATGACGACGTCGGTAATCAAAATATGAATCTTGTCTTTGGCGTGAGCGCGAGCCAGTTGCAAAGCCTCGTCGCCGTTCGCGGCGACGAGTATATGATAACCGCGCTCCCGCAACAAGCGCGCGGCGAGATCGCGGATCGCCGGCTCGTCTTCGACGAGAAGCACGGTTTCCGTTCCCGGTGAGGGAACGTGGTTTTGGTCATACTCTGGCGCTATTCCGGCGTCGGCGAGGCGAGCGAAATAAATGTGAAAGGCCGTGCCCTGGCCGGGTGCACTGTCGACAACGATATGGCCGTGATTCTGTTGCACGATGCCGTAAGCGGTTGCCAAACTCAATCCCGTCCCTTTGGTGGAGAAAAATGGCTCGAATAAGTGCTTTTTCATTTCCTCGGTCATGCCGGCGCTGTTGTCACGAACCACAAGCATGACGTATTCACCGGAGGTGATTTCCGGATGTTGGCGGGCATACGCGTCGTCTAAAGTTATATTGGCCGTCTCAATTTTCAACTTGCCGCCGTTTGGCATGGCGTCGCGTGCATTGCTCACGAGATTGATGATCATCTGTTCGACTTGTCCGGAATCGACTTTGACGAAACCGAGCTCCGGCGCGGCCGAGATGGCGAGATCGACGCCCTCGCCGGCAAGCCGGTGCAGCAGCTTGTCAAGATTCAGCAACACGTCGTTGAGATTGAGCAGGCTCGGGGCAATGATTTGCCGGCGCGCGAACGTGAGCAATTGGCGCGCGAGATTGGCGGCCCGATCGGCAGTTTGCTTGATTTCTTTAAGGGCTTTGCGCAGCGGATGATCGCGGTTCAGCTCGAACATCGCCATTTCAGACGTGCCGATAATCGCCGTCAACATATTGTTGAAGTCGTGCGCCACGCCGCCTGCCAGCCGGCCGATCGCCTCCATTTTGTGAGCTTGGCGAAGCTGCTCCTCACGCTGCTGCAGCGCTTCTTCCATTTGTTTGTTCTTGGTAATGTCTTCACAAACGACAAGAACAACCGGGCGGCCATCGCTGTCCTGCACGACACGTGCGAGTTCCTTCACCCACACGATAGTCCCATCTTTTCGAACTTTGCGCAGCTCGCATGGCGGGACCTGTTCGGAATTTTGCAACCAAGCCGCAAGGTTTTGCTGGGCCGTGGCTTTATCTTCTTCATAAAAAACGTTCAACACGGATTGCCCCACCAACTCTTCAGCTTTGTAGCCGAGCTGATCCGCTCCAAACTGGTTCACCGAAAGAATTTTGCCGTCACCGGCGACCGTGAAATACATGGCGGGGTTGTCGTCATACAAGGCCCGATAGCGCTCTTCGCTATGTTGGATTTGCAAAAAGCGCCGCTGCAATTCAACTTCGGCCTGTTGGCGCGCTGATATATCCCGAAAGACCAAAACCGCGCCGGTGAGATTGCCGTTCTCGTCTCGAATCGGCGCGGCGCTGTCATCGATCGGTATTTCTCTGCCATCACTTGCAACGAGCAGGGAGTAGTTGACCGCGGCGCCGTTGCGCGAGGCCGGCTGGGACGCGGTGCGATTCTCAGCGGCAACGATTTTGAAAACCTCGGCCAAGTTTTTGCCGAGCGCGTCCTTTTGTTTCCAGCCCGTCAGCATTTCCGCCACCGGATTCATAAAAGTGATGAGGCTTTTTTCGTCGGCGACGATGACCGCGTCGTTGATGCTTCTGAGAATGGTCGCCAGCCATTGCTCGCGCTCTTTCAATTTCTTTGCCATCTTGTGCTTGTAAATCGCCATCTCGATGGCAATGTGCAGCTCGCGTTCTTCGAACGGCTTGAGGATGTAACCGTAAGGCTCGGTGACCTTGGCGCGCTGCAGCGTCGTTTCGTCGGTGTAGGCGGTGAGATAGACCACCGGAATATTGAAACGCGCGAAAATTTGCCGGGCCGCTTCCACACCGTCTTGATAGCCCTTCAGCATGATGTCCATCAACACCAAATCGGGTTGCGTCTCACCGGCTTTTTGTATCGCCTCCTCGCCGGAAGCCACGACCGCGGTAACGGTGTAGCCCAGCGCTTTCAACGTATTTTGGATGTCTTTGGCGACGATGTTTTCATCTTCAACGACGAGAATCTTTGTC
>JBOHQZ010000785.1:0-3676 GCA_050732275.1 bacterium | reverse complement strand
CGCGTCGAACGCGGCCTGCACTTCATCATCCAAAAGATTTTCAAAAGCGCGGACTTCGAAAGAGCCGCCGGCATCCGCCAGCAGCGATTCATCCAGCTCGATATCGACCAGCGGCAGCTCGTTCCGACGCCGGCGATAGCGGCTGAGAAAAACGCGGTGCAGAATGCGGAAGAGCCAGGTCTTGGCTTTGTCAAATTCCCGCAATTGCTGAAAATTCTCCAATGCCTTCAGACTGGCCTCTTGCAAGAGATCCTTGGCCTGCTCACGGTTTTTGGTCAGGCGAAAAGCCAATCCGTACAGGCTGTCCAGATGCCGCAGCAGGAGCTGCTCAAAAGATGGCTTGGCGCTCGCGTCCCGCGGTTCAGCATCCATGCGAGAGATCAATTGATGAGGGCGGTTCATATCTCATAGAAAAGACGCCTTTCGGCGCCAATTTCTTCCCGAGACGAGAAAATTTTTGCGACAGCTTATTCCGACGATTCTTTACAAAATGCCGTCTACCCGACACTTTTTGGCAAGCGACCTTTTGTTATAATTATTGCGTTCAAGTTAAAGACAACTTTCTTTAAAATCGTCGACTTTCAAGTGGCTGAAGTGGGGAATTTTGATTACAGACAATTTGTTTAGATGGATGAAAATGTTTCCAATCAACCATGTACGTGTGCTGAATTTCGGGAGATGCTATGAACAAAAGTTGCCTGATTGTTGTGATGATGATCTTCGCGACGGCCAAATCAATTTTCGCCATCGAAGACCTTGTGGTTAGAAAAATTGTGCTCAACGGGAAAGCTCATGCTGTATCAATCGCCGCGAACGCGCAGGGTGACACACTTTTTCTCGACGCGCAGAGTCTGGCGCACGCGCTTGGCTTCACCCTCAAGCGCCAAAGTGATCTGGCCATTCTTTGCACGGAACAAGCATGCCTGCCATTCACGATAGGAAACCAGGAAGTGAGTGAGATTGATGGCAAACTCTTTATCTCTGCCCAGGCCTTTTTCAAAAGCGTGGGCGGCGATTGGGAGTTGAATGAAAAAACGAATACCTTAACCATTGATCTACCGGATGAATTATCCACGAATAACGCACCAGTTGACGTGACCGTCGGCAGCACCGCGCCAGGATTTCGTGTGATCGCTGCCGATGGCAAAGAAATCCGCTTGGCCGACTTTCTCGATAAGAAAAATGTCGTGGTGGAGTTCTTTCGCAGCGGCTCGTGGTGACCCTATTGCAAGAAGCGACTCGGTGAGTTGCAAAAGAATCTTTCCAACGACGATTATTATTGACAAAAGCGGCGTCATTCGCTTTCGCGAAGTGCATGTGAATTACAAAGAGCGGACGAATCTGGAAAACATTTTGACAACGCTGAAACAGCTCAAGTGAATGCAAGGTGGGTATATGTTTGCAAAGGCAAAAGAAGTAATCCAAAACTTTTTGACCGGGCTGATCAAAGGCAAGCCCGAGCCCGGGGTTTTGCCAAGGCCGGTGTTAGACAAAAATTTTCAGTCCAACGTCAAAGGACTTTATATCATTGGCGATTTGGCCGGCGCGCCGCTGATCAAAACCGCAGCAGAACAAGGCAATGTGGTCATCGAGCATTTTACCGCGGAAATGAATGGGCGAATGGGTGAGAGGGAGAAGGGGAGAAAGGGGGAAAAGGAGAATCAGGATGAAGAGGTTTTGGATGTGGTGATAGCTGGCGCCGGCGCGGCGGGGCTCTCGGCAGCGTTCGCGGCACGCGAAAAGGGCTTGAAGTACACGTTACTCGAACAAGGCGAGGTGGCGAATACCATCGACATTTTTCCACGCGGCAAAATCATCTATGGTGAGCCGGTCAATCTGCCGATGTCCGGGCCGCTGTGGTTGCCGGCGAAAAGTACCAAAGAAGAGCTATTGGAAAATTGGAACAACCAGGTGCAGGAAACGCGGTTGAACGTTCGCACGAGAGAATCGCTGAAAAAGATCGAGAAGAATGGCGTGTTCACGGTCCACACGGACAAGGGGCAATACCAAGCGAAGAATGTCGTTCTCGCCATCGGCAAATTCGGGAACCCGCGGCGCCTCAATGTGCCCGGAGAAAACAAACGCAAAGTTTCCAATTATCTCAACAATCCCGACGCGTTTCGCGACCGGAAAATCGTGGTGGTCGGCGGCGGCAATGTCGCAGCGGAAGCCGTGTTGGCGCTCTTCGAGCATAATGACGTGACGATGCTGGTGTGGGAGAATGAGCTCATTTTTCCCAACAAAGAGTATGTCGAGCGCATGTTGCAAGCGCAGCAACAAGGCAAATTGACGATTCATTTCAACGCCGTCACGAAAGAAATAACCGACGACAAAGTGATCTTTGAGCGCGCTCCGACTTCCTTTGATAAGTCTTTGAAAGGAAAATCGGGGCGGATGGAAGTCGCCAACGATCACGTCTTTGTCATGATCGGCCAGGAGCTGCCGACGAAATTTTTCAAAGAGACCGGCATCAAGCTCGAAGCGCAGTGGGACGCCGGCCGGTGGCTGAGGTTGGCGCTGAGCTTCGTGATCGTCTATTCCATGTATGCGATCAAAGGTTATTTCTGGCCGTTCACTTTGCTGCCGCAAGAAACTTATCGGCTTTGGGGCGTCTCGCCGAGCTTCTGGTACAGCACGATCTACACACTGCTCATGCTCGGTTTCGGCATTCCGGCGATGCGCAAATGGGGAAAGAAAAACAAATACCAGCGCTATCGTTTTCTCTCGCTCATCGGCGTGCAAGTGGTGCTGCTTTATGCGCTGCCGGAGCTGATTTATCATCTGGCGTTCAATGATCCGAACTATTGGCGATGGTACGGCTTTACATTCGCATGGCCGCTGTTCTTCAACACGTTTTTCGACAACCCGCCGCTCTTTTTTGTGATTTGGGGCATCTTTCTGGCCTTCGTGGCCATGCCGATTTTTGTGCGGTTTCACGGCAAGCGTTATTGCACCTGGATTTGCTCGTGCGGCGGGCTGGCCGAGACCTTCGGCGATCGCTGGCGGCATCTCGCGCCGAAGGGCGTTCGCGCGCGGCGATGGGAAATCATGAATTGGCCGATTCTCATCGCTTCCGCCGGCATCACGCTCTTGATCGTGCTCGATGTCAAAAATCTTCTGATCGCGCCGTGGCAGCTCAAAAGCTGGTACAGTCTTTTTGCCGATACATGGCTGGTCGGCATCATTGCGGTCACGCTCTATCCGTTTTTCGGCGGCAAGGTGTGGTGCCGCTACTGGTGCCCGCTGGCGAAATACATGGAGCTGCTATCGCACTGGTTCGGCAAGGTCAAAATCAGCAGCAACGACAAGTGCATCCAGTGCGGCGAATGCTCGCGCTACTGCGAAGTCGGCATCAACGTCATGCAGTTTGCCAAGAATCAACAGGAGTTTTCGAATAAAAACACCTCGTGCATTCAGTGCGGCATTTGCATTGCGGTGTGCCCGATGGACGTGTTGAAGTTCGGCGATCAGCCAGTAATCAATAATCAGTGATCAACGGCCGCCACGGAAAATATTTTCACGGAGGAAAATCATGAATCTGCAAATTGAGTTTCTCTATTTTCGTGATTGCCCTAAGCAGCAGGCGGCGCGGAAATTACTTGTCGAAGTGTTGCGCGAAAACCATATCAAAGTCACGTTGCACAACATGCGCATCGATTCGTGGGACGAAGCTGTC
>JBOHQZ010000784.1:0-3687 GCA_050732275.1 bacterium | reverse complement strand
GTTGTGGCGCCGTGCCAATCAGCGCTTGATGCGAAGAACGCGCTGCGCCCTGGCAGGAGTTCAACATCACCAGGCGCATCGAAGTCGAGTCCGAAAAAAATTGGGCGAACTCACTTGCCGCCATTCTGATCTGGGTACCCGAGCCTTCCTCGTGATCGAGATAGAGAAAAGCATTTTCATTTTCAAAGCTGCCATGGCCGGCGTAGTGAAAAATGTGGTATTCCTTGTTGCGCAGTGCAGCGCGAATCTCGGCGCCGGTTGCAGGCCCCGGGAAAAAATCGACCTTGATTTTGCCGGCTAATTTGCTCTCAAGGCTTTCAAGCACGCGATACTCGGCCGCGGTCTCCAGGCCTGAGTATTGTGGAATGACGACGAGAAGGTTGAGGTTTCGCGGACAGGAAATGCTGCGGGCGGGTTCCAACAAATCAAGATAGTGGCTTATCGGTGTCTCGAGCCAGGTCGATAGAAACAAATGCTTATCCGGTGAATAGAGCAGCTCCCACGGCAAGACCGCCAGCTCCGGCGGCTGAATGCGCAACCGCAGCCGCACGCCATATTCGTCCTTGACAATAGTTTCGCCCAAAGCGAGATTGAATAGCGCGCCGATGTCGCCGACAAATAAAGCCCGATATAACCTGGCGCCGAGTGTTTGCAGCTCGGTTAAGCCGGAGTTTGGGCTATGGCTCCCCACTGGTAATTGATTCAATGGAAGGAGATGCCTCGCATTAAGGTGCGCGTGCCAATCCAGGAACGATTTCGTGCTGGTGTCAATCGTAGTCCGCGCGTGGGCCTCGCCATGCTTTGTTGCCCGGGCGTGAAGCTGATACTCATGCCGCTTGTCTGTCGCGGAGATCATCAGATCAAAGGTGCGATACTCCATGAGATTTCCTTCGCTTTTATTTCAAAACCAAACGGCGGAATAAACCCGCCCTCCTGCCGTTTGGCTGCCAGCCTTTTAACTGTTTGGGTGTTTTGGCTCTTTTAAGTCTCGATAAATATATAGACACCAAAGCCGGCCTTTTTTCTCACGATTTTTCCGATTTTTTTAAGGACCAAAAGCAAAAAAACGATTGCGCTTTGGGCAATTTCTTATTATCTTTTTCCGTCGTTAATTCTACATAGCCGCGTTGAAATCACCAACCACGAAAAGGCGAAAAGCTTTTTTGTGTATTTTGCGTGTTGAGTGGGCCGCAAAAAAGAAGCTGGCTAATTGGAATTAAATACTCGAAAAAAACCTCGTAACGCTGGAGCCACCGCGATGCCTTCCGAACATTCCGACGCTTCATCCGCCACTGCGTGCGGCCCGGACAAACATTACTTCGAGGCCGAAAAGCTCAGCCGCTACTTTTTGCTGGCCGTGCTCATCGGCACCGGCGTCGCTTTTTTCAACATGGTGAAAAACTTTTTGGTGCCGGTGATGTTGGCCGCGGTTTTTGCCGGAATCTTTTATCCGCTCTATGACCGGCTGCTCAAGATCTTTAACCAGAAAAAAGGAATAAGCGCCTTCGTCTGCTGTGTGATTCTGCTGCTGGGCCTGCTCATACCGACTTACTTCGTCGCCAATTTGGTGGCCAAAGAGGCGATTGATTTTTATAATTCCACCGAGCAAATCATTCGCGAGATCATCACCCAAGGCGACAAAGGCGTACTCGGTCGGATCAAACAATACAAATGGGTGGAGCAGCTCAATCTCGATCAAATCGACTGGCAGTCATCTTTAAAAGATGCCGTGCAAACCGCCACCACCATGCTGGCAACGGTGATCAACAAAGCCTCGACGGGAACTTTTCAGGTGATCGCCGACGTGTTTCTGACGCTGTTTGCGATGTTTTATTTTTTCACGGACGGTGACCGTTTGATTCGCCGCTTGAAATATTTAAGTCCGCTGCCGGAAAAGTACGAAAATGAATTGATCAAACGCTTTTTTGCGGTATCACGAGCGACGCTCAAAGGGACCTTACTGATCGGCTTGCTGAAAGGTGTGCTGGGCGCTCTCACGTTTTGGAGCTTCGGCATCCGCTCGCCGATCTTGTGGGGCGTCGTGATGGTCATTCTCTCCGTCATTCCGATGGTGGGCGCGTGGCTGGTCATGTATCCGGCGGCGCTTATTTTGATCATCATCGGCCAGGTTTGGCAGGGTATTGCGATCTTCCTGATTGCGGCCATCATCATCGGCAACATCGACAACGTGTTGGGGCCGAAGCTGGTGGCGCGCGACGCCGGCATGCACGATCTGCTGATTTTCTTTTCTACTTTGGGCGGCATCAGCGTCTTCGGCATGATGGGCTTCATCATCGGGCCGATCATCGCCGCGCTGTTCCTGACCATTCTCGACGTGTACAGCATTGAATTTAGGGATCAGCTCGATTCGGCGAGGAATGTGGCGGTGGCGACGGAGGCCAAAATCGTTTCGCCTCCAGTAGAAGCGCGAGAATTGCCGGGTTCGCATTGAAAATTGCAAATTGAAAATTTTCAATTTAAAATTTTCAATGCTTTTATTGACTCAGCGCGACATTATAGTGGAGAGTAAATCATGTGCCGTTTTCTCGCCTACAAAGGCGCGCCGATTACGTTAGATAAGCTGCTGTATCAACCGAAAAACTCGTTGATCCGCCAGAGCTACAAAGCACAGGAGAGGCCGGAGCCGCTCAATGGCGACGGTTTTGGCGTCGGCTGGTACGTGCAAGAGCTGGATCCGGAACCGGCGGTTTTCGTTTCGACAACGCCGGCGTGGAACAACCGCAATCTGCGCTACAATGCGCCCAAGCTTCGCTCCAATTGCATCTTTGCGCACGTGCGCGCCGCGAGCGTTGGCGACGTCTCGGAAGCGAATTGCCATCCGTTTCACTACAAGCAATTTCTTTTCATGCACAATGGCAACATCGGCGGCTTCCACGCCATCAAGCGCCACCTCCGCAGCCGGCTCTCGGACGAGCTTTATAATTCGATTCAAGGCCAAACCGACTCGGAACACTTCTTCGCACTTTTTTTGAACAATCTGTTGCAGCAGAAAACAGCAAAGAGCGCAAGCGACGCGGTTGCGGCGCTCGAAACGACGATTGCCGAATTAAAGGAAATCACGAGCCAAAATGGCATCAAAGAGCCGACCCATCTCAACGTGGTTCTCACCGAGGGAAATTGGATGGTGGCTTCGCGTTACGTGACCGATCCGGCGCTCATGCCGCCGACGCTTTATCATTCCGAGGGCAGCCACTTTGAATGTGAAAACGGTGTTTGTCGCATGCACCGGACCGATCCCGCGGAGCACGCGGTTCTCATCGTTTCCGAAAAGCTCACCGAGGCGCAAGAAGATTGGCACAAGGTGCCGCCGAATCACGCCGTGGTGGTGAGCGATGATCTGGCGGTTTCGGTGTTGCCGATCAGCACGTAGCGCAGACTGCCAGTCTGCAACCAAGCTATTGCGCGGAAAAATTTTGAAATTTTACTGGTTGTCATCGGCTCATCTAACACGGAGACTCGGAGAAAAAAAGAGAACCACGGAGATTATATATGGGATTGATTATTTCACCTTTGCTCTGCTCCGTGATTCTCCATGCACTTCGCTACTCCGTGTGAAAAAGGCTGTTCAAAGATCTGCAAATTTTCGTGCGCGCGTCAGCCTTTTCTGGTAATTTTGCATAGAGGAACATCACATGTTTCTTGGCCATTACGCCGTTGCCCTGGCCG
>JBOHQZ010000783.1:0-3696 GCA_050732275.1 bacterium | reverse complement strand
GGATTCGTAGTAGCGCCCTCGGCGCAAAATTTTATTGGCAGAGTTAATGTTGAACGATACGATGAAGTCTTTCATGATAAAATGGCTGTCGTTTCTGACGACACTTTTTATTGGGGCTATACCGCTGCAAGCGCAAAATGTTTCCATTACCGCTTCGGTCGACAAAACACACATCGGCCTCAATGAAGATTTTACGCTTATCGTCGAAGTCTCGGGTGATGCCGCCGAGCCTAAGCTGCCGGATATGAATACGTTCGCGGCGTTGGCCGGCACGAGCAGCTCACAAAACATCCAAATCATCAATGGTCGGATGTCTTCGTCGCGCACGTATCAATACACTTTTTTCGCGCGCGCCGCCGGCAAGTTCACGATCAACGCTGTCGAGGTCGAGGTAAAAGGCCAGGTTTACAAAAGCCAGCCGATCGAGATTGAAATCGCGTCATCCTCGTCAGGAGGCGCGGCGCCGCAAACCCCACCGGGAGGCAGAGGCCAGCCGGGCGAGCCGCCGCCGCCGAACTTGGAAGGCAATTTATATTTGGATGCCAAGGTCGACCGCAGCCGCGTTTTTCAAAACGAGCCGGTCGTCATTCGTTACAAAATTTACACGCGACTCAACATTAGCAGCTACGGCATATCCAGCGCTCCGAATTTTGGCGGATTTTGGGTGGAAGAATTTCCCGCGCCGCAACAGCCCCGCACGTACCGCGAAACGATCGAGGGCCAGACGTATCTCGTCGCCGAGATCAAGAAAACGGCGTTGTTCCCGCAAACCGTCGGCAAAAAAAATCTCGAGCCACTGGTGATCGAATGCGAGGTGCAGTTGCCGCGCCGCCGCTCGCGCGACATCTTCGATGATTTTTTCAACGACCCGTTTTTGGCGCGTACTTCGCGCCAGAAGATTTCTTCGCGACCTATCGAGATCGAGGTGTTGCCGCTGCCCGAAGAAGGCAAGCCGGCAAATTTTTCCGGCGCTGTCGGCAATTTTTCGCTTACAACGAGCGTCGACCGCGCCCAAGTGAAAACCAACGAGGCGATCACGCTGAAGGTCAGCGCCAGGGGTGTCGGCAACATCAAAGTGCTGCCGCAGCCGCAAATCGATTTGCCGGCGGATTTCGAGGTTTACGATCCGAAGGTGTCGGATAAAATCGATTACAGCAACGACCAGATTTCCGGCAGCAAAACGTGGGAGTTTGTGATCGTGCCGCGTTTTCAGGGCAGCCACGAAATCAAGCCGGTCGCGCTGAGTTATTTCGATCCGCGCGCGAAGACGTATCGCGTGGCGAGCACCGTGCCGATCGCGTTGACGGTGGAAAAAGGCGCCGGCGATTATGCGGCGCCATCCGGCAGCGGTGTTTCCAAAGAAGATGTGCGGCTGCTCGGCCAGGACATTCGTTTCATCGCCAAAGCCACGCTGCCGTTTCGGCCATTGCAAAAAGTTCCTTACGCACGGCCCTGGTTTCTCTTGGCCGCCGCCGCACCGGTGCTGGCGCTTTTTCTGGCTTTCTTCTATGAGCGCCATCGGGAAAAATTGAGCACGAATATCGCTTATGCGCGCAGCCGGAAGGCCGGCAGCCTGGCGCAGAAACAATTGGCCGCGGCCAAAAAATTGTTGCAGAAGAATGATGAAAAAAGTTTTTATGCGGAAGTGCAGCGCGCCTTGATGGGGTTTCTCGGCAACAAGCTGAACGTCGCCGAGGCGGGTTTCATTACCGACAGTGTGGAGCGGATGCTGGCCGAAAAAAGAGTCAACGCTGAAACGATACACCAGTATCTCGATTGTCTCCATACGTGCGATTTTCAACGCTTCGCACCGGCGCAAAGCAATGGCAAAGTGATGAATGAATTTTACGAGCAAGCGCGCCGCGCCATCGAAGCGATGGAAAAGGCTTTGTAATGCCACGGCGCGGTTGCAATTGAAAAAGCGTTATAAAGATTTGAGCACGGATGACGCGGATGAAACGGATTGACGCGGATAAAACTTTCGTTTTGCGCCCGAAATTGCAGGCGGAAAGATTTGTCGGCAATATGGGTCGATTTGGTGAAATGTTCCATTTTTACTTTTCTGCTTTCTTTTTGCTGTTTGCTCTTTCCGCCTACGCCGATGAGGCGGAGAGCTTGTTTCACCAAGGCAACCAGCTCTATGAAGCGGGGAGCTATCAAGAGGCGGCTAAAACCTACGAGAAAATTCTCGCGGTGGGCAAAGCAAATTGGCAGGTCTACTACAATCTTGGCAATGCCTATTACAAGCAGCGGCAGATTGCCAAAGCCATTCTCAATTACGAGCGGGCATTGCACCTCAATCACGACAATGAAGATATTCGCTTCAATCTCGATCTTGCCAATCTTTCGGTTGCCGACCGCATTCCGGCGATGCCGCGCTCGTTGGCGGTGGTTTGGCTGGATCAGGCGATTCACCTTTTTACCGCCGAGCAAGCCGCCACGCTGGCGTTGATTTTTTGGGCACTATTGTTTGCCGGCGCCATTCTTTGGCTGCTCGCCGGCCGCGAACAGATGCGGCATTGGGCGCGACGGCTGGTGTGGAGCGCCGGCACGGTTTGGCTGGTGTTGGCGCTGATGTTTGCAATGCTGGCTTACGAGCGCGCCACTTTGCACGAGGCGATCGTGCTCGCGCCGCGCGTCGTCGTGCGCAGCTCGCCCGCCGGTGATGCGACCGAGATGTTCATTCTGCACGAAGGCGTAAAAGTGCGTTTGCAAGAGCGCAGCGGCGATTGGCGGCGCATTCGGCTCGCCGATGGCAAGGTAGGCTGGCTGGAAACGAAGACGATTGAGGAGATTTGACTTCGTCTATGGAGTGTTGGGTGATGGAGTAATGGATTGATGGAGTAGTGGATTGATGCAGCACTGCAAAACTCCAATATTCCATCAATCCATCAATCCACCAATCCAGTGATCCAAAACTCCATCACTCCATTTTTACCTCGCGCACGTCAACTGCCTGCCGCCGTCTATACTGATGGTCTCTCCGGTTATCCACCCTGCTTGATCGCTCGCCAAAAAGAAAATCAGCTCCGCAATCTCTTCCGGTGTTCCGACTCGCCCGAGTGGATGGGTGGTTTTGGAATGCTCGAGGAAAGCGGCGTATTTTTTCTCGTCAAAGCCGCTGCGGCGGTGCAAGTTGGTGACGACAACGCCGGGGTTGACGGCGTTGACGCGAACGCCTTTGGGCGCGAGCTCGAGCGCGGCACAGCGCGTGAGCTGATCCAGCGCTGCTTTGCTGACGCAGTAAGCCAGCACGTTCGGAAAGCTGCGCAATCCCGTGACGCTCGAGACGTTGACGATGTTGCCTTTGGTTTTTTCGAGAGCCGGCACGGCAGCTTGCATGAGCTGAAAAATGACGCGCACGTTGATGTCCATCATGCGATCCCACTCGGCGAGCGTAGTGTTTTCAATGGTGCCTAAAGAAATGATTCCGGCGGCGTTGATCAAAACATCAAGGCGGGAAAAGCGGTCGACGACCGCCGCGATGGTTTGCTGTGCCGCATCTTCGGCGCAAAGGTCGGCTTCGACGATTTGAGTTTGCGCGCCTTTAGCGTTGGCCGCTTTTTCAACGGCGGCGAGCGCGGCACGATCTCTGCCGATTAAAACGAGATTCTCTTTGGCTTCGGCAAAACGCAAAGCCGTGGCGCAACCGATGCCGCTGGAGGCGCCGGTGATCATGATGCAACGGCATTCGGG
>JBOHQZ010000782.1:0-3718 GCA_050732275.1 bacterium | reverse complement strand
ACATCGGCCGCGAAATTTTGCAGACAACGTTAGCCGAATAAGTTGGGCTGAGACTCCTTCCATGAAACGGTTTTTCAGTGTCATTTTTTCTCTAATTGCCGCCGGTTGTATGATAAGCTGCGAGGAATTGGGTTCGCTCATCCAAGCGAACAAACCTCCTGCCATCGATCGGGTTTATGCCTTGCGTGATCGGCTCGCACCGACAGACACCACGACGGTGATTGTTGAAGCGCGAGATCCGGAAGGCGGCGCGCTTTCGTATGAGTGGAGCAAAGAAGGCGGCGCGCTTTCTTCAACCACCGGACGCCAAGTGCTGTGGACGGCGCCGGCAGCGGGCAATTACAAAATCTCCGTCAAAGCTCGGGACGATAAGCGCGGCGAGACGCAGGGGCAGGTTACCATCATCGTGTTGGGTAGCGAAAAACCAATGGCCAAAATTATCCAGCCAAGCCTTGGCGCTTTCATTCCCGGCCTTGGCGTCGTTGTCATAGAAGCGCTGGCGAGCCATCCGAATGGCATTCAACGTGTCGAGTTTCAGGTTGGTACTAAATTTTTAGACGCTGATGATTCCCCACCCTATCAGCAACTGTGGGAGGTTGAAGGCCTTTCCGGGCCGGCAACGATCATCGTAAAAGCGTTTCGCGCCGGTGCAGCAGGCGAACCGGGCATCGATTCGGTGCGGGTGAATGTTGAGGGAGTAACGCGGTTGTGAAAAATTTTCCTGTCAATACCGATAGTTTAATATCCGGTTCTCAAAACTCGGATCAACGCAAAATGATTAAAACGCCGGTTTCGTCGCGTACTTCGATTGCCAAGTTGGCAACGCGAAGGCCTTTTCTGTAGCCCATCTTTTGGGGGAACTTTACCCCCGCTTCAATTATATTTTCATTGTATGGATGAACCCAGGTGATCTTGAAATCCGGCGCTTTACTTTTTAATTTGCGTCGAAATTTTTGAAACGCTTTCAACTGGGTATCTGACAAGTTGTTATTTTTTCCTTTCAGAATTGGGGCTCTCATAATACACCTCGCTTTATTAAATCCTCTAAAAGTTTCACCAGCTTGCTTGCATCACGCCAAAGAGAACGAGCCAAAAGCATATCAATCCCTTTGTCGGGGCCATAGTCAGCTTGATATCGCCGAAGAAGTAAATTCCAAAAAGCGGATCTAAGCTTGGTTAAGACAGTTTTCTCCTTGTACTCCAGGACTGTCTTTTGACAGATATGGGTAAGATACATATCCTGCGTTTCATGATGCGCCCAATTCCCATACTCGCTTCTCGGGCTGAGCTTAAACTTGATCAGCGCGGCAGTGACCATTTGATATGCCGCATAATAGGCGCGACTTGCCGCCTCAACCGGCTTGTCGTGTTCGAGCAGAATCCGTGCGGCTGCCAAAGAGCTTGCAGATTTGGTTTGCCATTCTTCCCACGTTAACACGTTCGTAGCCCCTTCTGTTGGTGAGTTCCTTCCAGCCTCGAAGGAGGTGGGATAAAACAACTTTGCCTTTTCTTGGCCTTTAAGACTTGTGCAACAATGACGCGGGACACAAAATGTGCGCCTTATCCTATCCCACCTCCTAAATCAACAACTCAAATTTAAAAAATGCTTTTCACAAAAACAAGCTGGAAATTCTGCTTGCTTTGTGTGATTTTTTTCTCTATCATTATCAAATCAATCAAGCAGAGGCCAAGCCGGAGCGTTTGTGCCGTTAACACGAAGGATCATTCCATTCGTGCAATTTCTTGAGCAAAATATTTTCAACATGCATTTCGATCTCGCCCAAGCCCAACGGCATCTTTCACAAGCTGATCCCGTTCTTACGTCCATTCTTGCCCGTCATGGCCCGTGTACGTTGCGCCCGCAGCGCCAATACTTTGTGGCGCTGGCGGAGGCCATTCTCTCCCAGCAGCTTTCGGTGAAAGCGGCGGCCACCATCTTCAAACGCTTCAAAGAAAAACTCGGCGGCCGCGTGGCGCCCGAAAATATTCTCGACTTGACGGACGCCCAATTCCGCGCCGCCGGTGTTTCCCGGCAAAAGATGGCTTATCTTCGCGATCTCGCGGCGAAATGGCAGGACGGCGTGATCGCACACCGGCGTTTTGCTAAAATGCGCGACGATGAAGTTATCCAAGCCTTGACTCAGATCAAGGGCATTGGCCGCTGGACCGCCGAGATGTTTCTGATTTTCTCGCTGATGCGGCCCGACGTCTTGCCGGTGGATGATCTGGGCTTCCGCAAAGCCCTGCAGATCGCTTACAAGCTTCGGAAACTTCCCAGCCCCGCCAAGATCGAAAAAATCGCCGAAAGTTGGAAGCCTTATCGCTCGATCGCGACGTGGTATATGTGGGCGAGCTTGGACAATAAACCGATGTAAACGCTCAAATCCGAACTATGAAATTAACTCTATTTCTGTTGACGGTGTTTGCGCTCGGGGGAATCAGTGTCTTGCTGCGAGCCGGCTTGGGTGCTCTTTCTAAAAACACTGCCGAGCAACCACCTGCCAAAACGAAGCTGCAAGAGCCTGAGAGGTCAACCAACATTCTGCGCGTGCCCGGCGCCGTTCTTTACACGGTGATCTTCGCTCTGCTGCTCGGCATTAAAAACGTTCAAGCCACGCCGTTGCTGTGGGGATTTCTTGCCATTATTTTTGTGTTCCGCCTGGCCGAAGCTTTTACGCCGGCGGCGAACGCGCTGAAAAGCTACCGCAAAGAAGAAGACCAATCGCGGTGGACGACGTGGGTGATCGGTTTCAGTTTTTTTACCAACACGATAGCGCCGATGTTGGAGTATCGTTATCGGCTCTGGCCGGATTTGCCGGCGACCGAGTGGTGGAATTGGGTGGGCCTGCTTTTGTTGATTGCCGGCTCAACGCTGCGGCTTTGGGCCATCCAGCAAGCCGGCGCGGCTTTCATTCCACATGTCAAAGTCGATTCCAAGCACAAGCTCGTAACCGCCGGGCCTTATGCTTATGTGCGCCATCCCTCGTATCTTGGCACGCTCCTTTCCTATCTCGGCATCGCCGTTTTGTTCAGCAGCGTGATCGGGGCGCTCGCGCTCGTGCTTTTAGTGATGCCGGCAATGATTTTTCGCATCACCAAAGAAGAGCAGCTTCTTTCTCTACGTTTCGGCGAAACTTGGAAGAAATATGCAAACCAAACGCCCTGGCGTTTGGTTCCCAAGAGGTGGTGAAAATTGGATGCTGGTTGCTTGCTGCTCAAAATCACTTACAGCGTTTTCTAAAAGTAAAGAGAATTCCCTGCCGATGAACACCCAATAGGCCCTAGGGGCGCAGCCGAGAATCATCAAAAAAATTTTATTCGGCGATACACGGTGAAGCTCGGCGGATAATTTTTCCCTTTTTGGTTGCAGCTAGTCCATTGGGGTTCTTTGCAATTTGTTGTGCCTCGATCGCATTACCCACTTTTGACAAATTTGCAACGGCGGTTTTTCCTGCGGAAATTCCTTGACTAAGATCGTGCGCTTGATTATAATTTAAGGATTTGTATGAAGCGCAATCTCAAATACCCGTCCTGGACCTGGGGGATGCTCGGCTTGGCGCTGCTCTTTATTGCCTTGAGCGTTTCATCCATTTTTTCGGTGAATCGGCAGCAAGCTGAGATTGGCGCCAACGTGAACTTGATCAACAAGCTGTACGCGGTCGAGCAATCCCTCCGTGAGCTTGACAAATGGGCGACCGTAAGCCATGTCAATCGTGAC
>JBOHQZ010000781.1:0-3719 GCA_050732275.1 bacterium | reverse complement strand
GGCAGATGACAATGACGAAAAACAAATGCGGCCCATGAACTGTAATCGCGCGAATATGTGCTACCCAAATGGCGTATCCCAACGTGCGTAGCCCTCCGGACGCCGTTTGCTCACATCCAATTTCATCCCCAGCTTCTAAACTTGCACAATATATAACTGATGAATCACACGAACAACATGCAAACCGTCTAACAATTAAAACGGATCATTTACCGTTTTTGCCGCCGCGTAAAACAGCGCATTGAATAAAAACTTGTAAGTCGCTCTCACCTGGCCGCGGAATTGCGGACGAAAACCGAAGAGCACAACCCGGCCGGCGCCGACCGGAACTTCCACGAGCGCATGCTGTCCGACCAATTGCTCTTCCCCTTCCAGCCAGCCGGAGAGCAAAAGATTCGCGCGTGGATAAGTCAAAATCCCTTTGCCTTCGTCAAGACGAAACGCCGGACTGTTGTTGAAAAAGATCGCCTCTTCGCGGCGCGCGCCATAAGCCAGCGGATGCCGCGTATCAGCCAGCACGCGCAAGATCGATCCCGGCGCATTGAATTTCTGCCGCGGCAAGCCGTCAGTAGCGTCGCGAACTTGAATCCAAAAATTTCGGATTGGCAATTCCGTGGCGGCGTCCAGCGCGACTAACGTGCCGCCCTTCTCGACGAACAGGCGCAATTGGTGAATGCCAATTTCACCCAGGCCGTTGGCATAAGGCGGCGGCACCTTGTCCGGATCATGCCCGGCCTCGATGCTCTGGCCGGGTTGATCTGGTAATATAATCACCTCAAACTTCTGATGCAAGTCCCCGGCGCGAATATCTGCATCCGTCAAAGTCGTATACGCAAAATCGTATTGTTCCAGAACCCAGCGCGTCCAGCCTTCATCCATATTCGTCACCCAGCTTTTGTATAGCCCGACGCGCGGCGATTGTAAACGATACATCGCGCCCGCCGGTCTCGTCTGCAATCCCTGCACTCCGACACCGCTGCTTTGGGCAATGTCTTTCAACATTGACTCACGGCCTTTTCCATTTATAAAGATCGTACCCGTGGGAAATTCCTGATCGCCGTCACGAATCGGCGTTTGTGCCCAAAAAGCTGCGAGGCCTTTCTGCAATATTGAATTAAGCAAACGATAGCTGGCGGTGTTGGCCGGATCGAGCGCGAAAATCGCCGCCGCGCTTGCAACAAATTTATCATTGACTACAGCCGGTAATTTTGCCGGCGCATTGGGTAATTGGGGCGCGGTGTTGATCGCAAACACGTCGACGCCGAGAAAAAGCGGCAGCGTGTGCGCCGTTGCGTCGTAAGGTTGCCGCAACGCCCCGCTGTTGTCACGCAACGCCGGATAGCGCTGATTCTCCAGCAAAGCCTTCGCAAAGCGGCCATACGGCTGGCGAATGGGAATGATCCAATCGCCCTGGCGAAATTTTGCGCCATCGGCCACGAAATCTTCGCCGGCGCGATAGACTTCAACCATGCCGAGCCGCATGACTTCAAGCAAATCTTTCAAGCCTGCCGGGTCGCGTTGGTTCGCGGGAATGACATACGCCGCCGGCTTGCTATCCCAATCCACCGCATTCTGTTGAACTTGCAAAAGACTTTTCAGCCAAAATTCACGATTGCGCGCCGCGTGTTCGAGAATCGCCGTGGCCGTGGCAAAATCATAGTCGATAATATCGCGCAGCGTCCATGTGCCGCCGTGCCACGGCTTGGGAAAATTCCATGAAGACCGGCGCGCCTCGTAATAATCATCGCCCTGCAACTTTTCCTCAGATATATCGACCGTTGTGGCGTAATCCGCGCTCGCCGCTTCCGTGAGAAAGCGCAAACCGCCATGATAATGCGGATATGCCCGCGCCGGCGTCCACGCATCGAAGATCGCATTTAACACCACGCCGGATTTGCCCTGCGCCGTAAGCGCCGCTTGCACGTGCGCGCCGAGCGTACTGAGCAGGCTGACAGTGACCGGATCGACATTCGGCTCGATGGGATCAATATACGGTGGCACAAACAGCCGCGCGCCGTTTTGCCCCATCTGATGCATATCGATCGTGATGTGCGGATGATAAATGTTGTGGATTTTCTCCACCGTGAGGCGCGTTTCCGCTTGGGTGAACATGAACCAATCGCGGTTGTTGTCGTGGCCAACATACTTTTGGTACAACCACGGCATCGGCGCTTTTTCGTATTTGGTGTTCAAATTTTTGCGGTACCAATCCGCCACCATCAACTGCCCGTCGGGATTGTGCGCCGGCACGAGCAAAGTGATGACATTATCGAGAATCTGCTGCGCCGCCGCCGAATTGCCCGAGGCAAGATAATGCGCCAATTCCAGCGACATCTGCGCCGCGCCAACTTCGCTGGCGTGAATGCTACAATTGATCAACACCACCGCTTTGCCGCGAGCAATGAGTCTGGCGTTCTCCGCTTCCGGCAAATCTCTCGGGTCAGCGAGTCGCGCTTGAATTTTTCGCCACTCCTCGAGCTGGCGCAAATTCGCCGGCGACGAGATGATCGCCATCATGAAATCATTGCCCTCGGTGGTTTTGCCCAAATTCTCGAGCTGCATGCGATCCGATGCCGCATCCAGCTTACGCAGATAATCGATCATCTGGTGATAATCCGCCAACTTCTTCTCGGTACCAATGCGAAAGCCGAGCACGGATTCCGGCGTGGGGAGGCCGCCGTTGGTTTGGGAATGGGCGATGTTAGCGACAATCAACCCAATCAGTAAAAAGGCCTTGCCAATTCGATAGCATTTTTGCATAAGTGGGTTTTCCTTCCTCGCCTGGTGAAATGATCATTGTGTTAAATATTATAATAAATTCACAGGAGAAAGGCAAATAAGATTATCGGGCCAAAAAATTGTTGGAAAAAATCGTGCAGAATGTTATCTTGGTTTTATCAGATAAAAGTAGTCTCCGCCCGTTGTGGGCGGCTATTGAAACAAGTAACCTCGATCTCGTAAACGTGCCCCACAAGGGGGCGAGACTACATAAAATCACCGAACCCATGGGGCAATATGAACCCGCTAAAAGTTTTTATCAGCTACAGCCACAAAGACGAAGAATGGAAAGATCGTCTGCTGCCCCATCTCAACGTGCTGGCGAAGCAGAACCGGCTCGAGGTGTGGGATGATCGGCGCATTGCCGCCGGCGACGATTGGCTGCCGGAAATTGAGCAGGCCATCAACTCCTGCCATGTGGCGCTTTTGCTCATTTCGGCGAATTTTCTCACTTCGAATTTCATTATTGGCGAAGAAGTGCCGCGCTTATTAAGGCGCCGGCAAAGCGACAGCGTGCGCGTCATTCCGCTGATCGTGAAGCCTTGCGCTTGGCAAAAAGTGGAATGGCTGAAGAATATTCAAGCCCGGCCCAAAGATGGCAAAGCGCTTTCGGCAGGAACCGAGCACCAAATCGACACCGACTTTACGGCCTTGGTCGAAGAGATCGAAGCTTTGTTGCGCCGCCTGACTGCTCCTGCCACTGCTACTGCAACTGCCCCAAAATTCTTGCCAATTCCACCGGACAAGATTCAAACCGCCAAGCTTCCCACCACGCACAGCGAGCTTTTCGGGCGCGAGCCGGAATTGGCAATGCTCGACATCGCCTGGGCCGATCCGCACACGCACATTCTTTCGCTCGTGGCCTTCGGCGGTGTCGGCAAAACCGCGCTGGTGAATGAATGGCTGAACCGGATCGGCAAGGACAATTACCGCGGCGCCGA
>JBOHQZ010000780.1:0-3721 GCA_050732275.1 bacterium | reverse complement strand
GGCGTCGTTGGCAAAATCGTGCCGACTGCTGATCGCGCCAAAGCCACCGTGATGACGAAAATCAAATTCGTCCAACGCGATGAGCGCGTGCTGCCGGAGATGAGCGCCAAAGTGACATTTCTCTCCAAAGCTTCGTCGGAAAGCGTTATGAATAGCGCCAAAAAAATCGCCGTATCGCCGGCGGCCATTGTCACGCGCGGCGATCAAAAAATTGTCTTCGTCGTTCGCGACGGCAGTGTGACAGAAACACCCGTCGAAATCGCCGGTACGCTCGGCAGTATGCTCGAAGTCCGTAGCGGCTTGGTGGAGGGCAATCAAGTCGTGCTCAATCCGTCGGAAAATATGGCGACCGGGACGAAGGTGAAGTTGGCGTTGAAGTAGATCAAACAATTTAAATTAAGGAGAGGAGGATGCGCGAAGTCGAAACAGTGATCCGAGGTGGAGATTGTCTGGACGTGTTGAAAGAATATCCGGACAATTTTTTTGATCTGCTTTTCACCTCCCCGCCGTATGCCGACAGCCGGGAAAAAACTTACGGCGGCATCAAACCGGAAAACTATGTAAGTTGGTTCTTGCCGCGCAGCGAGCAATTTCTTCGCGTTTTAAAGCCCTCAGGCTCATTCATCTTGAATATCAAAGAGAAAGTCGCCAATGGCGAACGGCATACTTATGTTTTGGAGTTGATTCTGGAATTGCGAAAACAAAGCTGGCTGTGGACGGAAGAATTTGTTTGGCACAAGAAAAATTGCCACCCCGGCAAATGGCCGAATCGCTTTCGCGATGCGTGGGAACGTTGCTTGCAATTCAACAAGACGAAAGATTTCAAGATGTTTCAGGAAAGCGTGATGATCCCGATGGGGGATTGGGCAAAAACGCGATTGAAAAATCTCGGCAAAAACGATGTCATTCGATTTAACTCACAAGCGCAAAGCGGCTTTGGAAAGAATATCTCCAATTGGGTCGGAAGAACCATGGCATATCCGACAAACGTCCTTCATCTCGCCACTGAGACCGGCAATAAAAACCACAGCGCAACCTTTCCTTTGGCGTTGCCGGAATGGTTTATCAAGCTTTTTACTGAGGAGGGCGACTGGGTGCTCGACCCTTTTCTTGGTTCGGGAACAACGGCGGAGGTGGCGCGAAAATTAAAGCGCAACTCACTTGGCATTGAAATTCTTCCCGAATATGTTAAACTGGCAAAGCAAAAAGTGAAGGAAGTAGAATTGCCATTATTTAAATCGAAGAGCCAATATGTCGAAACTGACCAAGACAAGGAATTGATCTGGAATTTGAAAGGCAAAACACAAAATTTATCGTCTCGATCAAGTCCGGTCCAAATTGGGGCAACAGCCGCCAGCTAGCAAGAATGAAAGACGATTTTAAAAAGGCTAAAAGAATATTGGGAACAAAAAACTTGAAGTCAAGCGTGGTTGCAGTTAATGGTTGCTGCTACGGCAAGGATGACAATCCCGAAAAGGGAGATTATCTAAAATTGTGCGGCCAACGATTTTGGGAATTTATATCCGGCGATGAAAATTTATATACTGCAATCATCGAGCCTCTCGGCCACAAAGCAAAAGAGAAAAATGAACAATTTTCAGAAGAGTATGCCAAAGTGATCAACAAATTTACTCTTGAGTTTTCTCAAGAGTATTGTGATCACAGCGGAAAAATCATGTGGGAAAAATTGGTCAAGTCAACTCTGGAAAAAGGCAGATTAAGTCAGCCGCCTCCTGACATAGGATTGTCACAATGGCTGTTTATATTGTCAAAAATGAATCATTGAAATAACTTCTATTAGGAAAGGAAATATGCCCAACACAATCGTCGCAGTACAAGGCGTCTCGAAATCCTACAAACGAGATAGCATTAAAATTCCCGTGCTTGAAAACATCAACCTATCCGTGCCGGAAGGCGAGTTTATGGCGTTGATGGGCCCATCGGGATCCGGAAAATCAACCTTGCTGAACTTGATTGCCGGCATCGACCGGCCCGATGCGGGTTCGATCATGGTGGCAAACGACGAAGTCACTAAATTGTCGGAATCGAAATTGGCCGACTGGCGCAGCCACCATATCGGCTTCATTTTTCAATTCTACAATCTCATTCCGGTGTTGACGGCTTATGAGAACGTCGAGCTTCCACTTTTATTGACCAAGCTTTCGAAGAAAGAACGTGACGAGCATGTCAAAACCGTATTGGGCGTCGTCGGCCTCAGCGACCGTATGAAGCATTATCCCAAACAACTTTCCGGCGGCCAGCAACAGCGCGTGGCGATAGCCCGCGCCATTGTGGCTGATCCCACTTTGATCGTTGCCGACGAGCCGACAGGTGATTTGGATAAAAATTCTGCCGTTGAAATTCTCACCTTGCTCGAGCGCCTCAATCGGGAGTTCAAAAAATCCATCATCATGGTGACGCACGATCAACGCGCCGCGGACAAGGCGCACACGGTTCGCCATCTTGATAAAGGCGAGCTGGTGTAAAAAGCAGTGATCAGTGTTCAGTAAATTCAAGTAATCAGTATGAACGCTGACAATAACAAATCATTAGTGACAGACTAACTATGAAAATCTTCAAACTGGTTTTCAAAAATACGCTGCGCCATCCTTTGCGCACGGTATTGACCTTTCTCGGCATTGCCATCGTCACGTTCGCGTTTGGATTCATTCGCACCGCGATCAGCGCCTGGTATGCCGGCGTGGAGGCCTCGGCGCAAAATCGCATGGTCGTCCTCAACGCCACCTCGCTCACGTTTCCGTTGCCGCTCTCGTATCGCGACAAAATCGCGCAGATTCCCGGCGTGCAAAGCGTCGGCACCGCCAACTGGTTCGGCGCCTATTACAAGGACCCCAAAGATTTCTTCGCCAATTTCGCGGTGGACGACAAGTATCTCGAAATGTATTCGGAGTTCGTGGTGCCGCCGGAGCAATTGGCGGCCTATAAGCAGGAACGCAATGCGTGCATTATCGGGCGCAAGCTGGCGAACCGTTTTAACTGGAAGCTCGGCGACGCCGTGCAGCTCACGGGCACGATTTTTTACGGCCAATGGGATTTCGTGATCCGCGGTATTTACGACGGCGCGAATGCGACGACCGATGAAACCGCGTTCCTGTTTCATTGGGAATACATCAATGAACGCATGAAGCAGGAAAGCCCGGAGCTGGCGGATAATCCCGGCTGGTTCGTCGTTCAAATTGCGGCCGGGGCCGACCCGATTGCGGTGGGAGAAACGATCGACGGCAATTTTAAAAACAGCCCGGCGGAAACCAAAACCGACACCGAGCGCGCTTTTAATCTCAGTTTCATCTCCATGGCGGGCACGATCATGACGGCCATGGAAGTCATCTCGATCGTGGTGGTGCTCATCATCCTTCTCGTTTTGGCCAACACGATGGCGATGACCGCGCGCGAGCGCATGTCAGAATATGCCGTGCTCAAAGCGTTGGGCTTTCGGCCGTTTCATCTCATCAGCTTGATCGGCGGCGAATCGCTGTTGATCGCGCTGGGCGGTTTCGCGGTCGGCCTCGGCGCGTTGGTGTTCATCTTCAAAAATTTTTCCGTCGTCATCACCAAGCTGTCGAACGGATTCTTCGGCATATTCAATTTGACCGACAATACCATCGCGCTGACTTTTGCCTCGGCGTTGTTAGTCGGCGTCATCGCCGCCGCCTTCCCAACCTGGCGTGCCGTGCGCATGCGCATCGCCGACGGGTTGCAT
>JBOHQZ010000779.1:0-3728 GCA_050732275.1 bacterium | reverse complement strand
CGTTGTCGGCGTGGTGAAAGATTTTCATTTCCGCCCGCTTTACGAAGAGATCGCGCCCGCCGTGTTTCATCTCATGCCGTGGGGAAGCGAGTGGCTCGTCGTGCGCGTGCGGCCGAATAGCATGGAACAGGCGCTTGCCCTCCTCAAAACGCAATGGCAGAAGTTCGATCCACAGCACCCGCTGGAATTTTCTTTTATGGACGAGCGCGTCGAAGCGCAATACGGCGCTGAAACGCGCCTGCTGAAAATCTTCAGCATTTTCTCAGCGTTCGCGATTTTCATTTCCTGCCTCGGCCTTTTCGGCTTGGCCTCGTTTACGGCGGAACAACGCACCAAAGAAATCGGCATCCGCAAAGTGCTGGGCGCCTCCGTGTCCAACATTATTTTCATGCTTTCGAACGGCTTCACCCGGCTGGTGTTGATTTCTTTCGTCGTCGCCGCGCCGATCGCGTGGTGGGCGATGAACCAATGGCTGCAAAATTTTGCGTATCGCCAACCACTCGGCCTCGACGCATTTATCTGGGCCGGCCTGCTGGCGTTGGGAATCGCGTGGCTCACCGTGAGCTATCAATCGCTCAAAGCCGCAGTGGCGAATCCGGTGGAGGCGCTGCGGTATGAGTAAAAGTAATCAGTAACCAGTGATCAGTATTCAGTAAAAACTGGTCACTGATAACTGAACACTGAATACTGGAGTCAAACATGCTCAAAAACTATCTCAAAATCGCCCTGCGCAACATCCTCCGCCACAAAGGGTACGCAGCGATCAACCTCAGCGGGCTGGCCATTGGCTTGGCTTGCTGTATGGTCATCCTCATCCATATTCAAGATGAGCTCAGCTTCGACCGATTTCATGCCAACGCGGATCGCATTTATCGCGTGACGCGCGACTGGAAGCGTGCGGAGGGCGGCGCCACACCGGCTGCGAATACACCCGCGGCTGTCGGGCCCAATCTTATGGCTGAATATCCGGCGGTGGAGAAGTTTGCGAGAGTGATGTTTCCATATCCACAAAGTGTGCTCATCAGCAACGGCCAGAGCCGTTTTTACGAAAAAGGATTTTATTGGGCCGATTCCACTTTCTTCGAAGTTTTTTCTTTCAAGCTGAAACGCGGCCATGCGAACACCGCATTGGTCGAGGCCAACTCCCTCGTGCTCACCGAGAGCATGGCGCGCAAATACTTCGGCGATCAAGACCCCATGGGCAAAACGCTGACCATCGAGAGTTGGTCGAAGGATGATTACAAAATCACCGGCATAGTTGAAGAGGTTCCACACAATTCACATCTGCAGTTCGATTTTCTCGGCTCCGTTCGCGGCGCTGATCAACGCTACACTTATCTTTACTCGGGCGAGGGTCAGTGGACCAACAGTTTGGGCTATACCTACGTTCTGTTGCGGAACGGCGCCTCGGCAAAAGATCTGGAGGCACAACTCGCGAGTTTCGGCCAGCGGCACCTCGGCGAATTTGCCCGAGGCCGCGGCTTCGAGCCGGACTTCAAATTGCAGCCGTTGACCGACATTTACCTTCGTTCAAATCTCAATGTTGAAGCCGGCCCCACCAGCGACATCATTTACGTTTATCTTTTTGCCGCCATTGCCGCATTGATTCTGATCATTGCCAGCATCAACTACATGAATCTAGCGACCGCGAGATCGGCGCGGCGTGGGCGAGAAGTGGGGCTGCGCAAAGTCCTCGGCGCGCAGCGCAGCTCGCTGGTGCGGCAATTCATCGGCGAGTCGCTGTTGATGTGTTTTGCCGCGCTGCTGTTGGCGACGATGGCCGCCGAGTTGATTCTGCCGATTTTCAACAACCTGTCGGGAAAAAGCCTCGGGTTCGGTTACTTGCAACATCCGCAACTGTTCGTCATTTTCATCAGCATCGCCGGCGGAGTCGGTCTGCTGGCCGGAAGCTATCCGGCATTTGTGCTTTCCGCCCTTCGGCCCGTCGCCACTTTGAAGGGTGAATTGAAGTCCGGACGTTTGGGCTTATTGCTTCGCCAGGGGCTTATCACGATCCAGTTTACCGCCTCGATTATTCTGATCATCGCCACCACCGTGGTGATGAAGCAATTGGCGTTCGTGCGCAGCCAATCTCTGGGTTTCGACCAACAACAGATCGCCATCATTCCGATTCGCGATGGCGAGATGCGCAAACATACGGAGAGCCTCAAGCAGGAATTTCTTGAATCGCCGAATATCGTGAGCGTTTCCGCCGCGGCCGGCGTGCCCGGCCGAACCATGCTGGTCGACGGCTTTCCGGTGCGGCCCGCCGGCGCTGACCGTTCCGCGCAGATTCCGATGCAAATCGTCGGCGTGGACTATGATTTTTTCAAAGCCCTCGGCGTCAAACTCGTGGACGGCCGTTTTTTTCAAAAAGAGATGAGTACGGATTCGGCGTCGGCATTTATCATCAACGAGTCGGCGGCAAAGGCATTGGGTTGGGGTGTTCCCATTGGCGAGCGCATCGAGTTGGTGATGGATGATGGAAAGAAAGGCGCAATCATTGGAGTCGTGCAAGATTTTCATTTTGTGTCGCTGCATGAGAAAATCGAGCCGGCGGTTTTTCACATCTGGCCACAACGCTACTCCTGCTTCGCCGTCAAAATGCGGGTTGCTGATATTTCCGAAGCGACGGCGTTTTTGCGCTCGACCTGGTCGCGAATGATCCCCCATCAACCGTTTGAATTTTTCTTTCTCGATGAAGAGTTTAACCGGCAATATGAGAAAGACGAACGCGTCGGGCGGATTTTCGGTTACGCCGCGACTCTCGCGATTTTTGTCGCGTGTCTGGGTTTATTTGGGCTGGCCGCCTTTTCCGCCGAGCAGCGCACCAAAGAAATCGGCGTGCGCAAAGTGATGGGCGCCTCCGTTGCCGGCATCGTCGGTTTGCTCTCGAAAGATTTTATCAAACTCGTGCTCATCGCCAACGTCGTTGCCTGGCCGGTCGCTTACTATGCGATGAATCGTTGGCTGCAAAATTTTGCTTATCGCCTCGACCTCGGCTGGTGGGTATTTGCGCTGGCCGGCGGGTTGGCATTGATGATTGCGCTGCTCACCGTGAGCGCGCAGGCGATCAAAGCGGCGCTGGCGAATCCGGTGGAGGCATTGCGGTATGAATGAGCAGAGGGCATAGCGCGTAGAGAGCTCTAAGCCTTCTGCCGCGTGGTTTTGCGTTTGGAAAAGCGATTATCCTGGGCAACAGCAAAAGAGCGCGGCCGGAATTTTTTGTCGTTCAGAATTTGCACGTTATCGCCGGTTTGGCTGATGACAAACAGACCTTTCTTGTAGGCAAAACGATCCACGTCTTTGTCAATGCTCATGCCGGCGACGCCGCCATACAAAATGGGCCGGCGAAAGCCTGGAAAGAAATCAAAAAAACGCGGCAGCTTTTTCTCCAAAAACTCTTTGACATCGGTTTGTCGCAAACGCAATTTGACTTCGATCACAACGGCGCATTTCGGCCCCAAGCCGATGATGTCGCTTTCCATATTATCGCCGTTGAGATCATGCGCCTCCACGTTCGAATAAAACAGTTTCAGTCGAACGCCGCGCTCGCTAAAAAGGCGTTTGATAGCAGGAAACACCGTTTGTTCGGCGAACCGGCCCAGCGAATCAGCAACGCCGTCGAATTGTTTGGCAAGCCTGTCTATTTCTTGTTTGGTTACTTGAAACGACCGCTCCATGCGCTTGTCTGTTTCTTGCCAACGCTCTTTGGTTTCTTCCCAGCT
>JBOHQZ010000778.1:0-3729 GCA_050732275.1 bacterium | reverse complement strand
AGCGAAGTCAAACGAATTGCCTCGGTACACAAATCTTGGCGCACGAGATTTTCGCCTTCGTGGGCATTGTAGCCTTCGTTGAACAACAGATAAAGCACTTCCAAAACTGCATCCAATCGTGCCGCCAGATCTTTCGTCGCCGGCATTTCAAACGGAATTTTCTCTTCACGGATTTTGCGCTTGGCTCGCACTAAGCGCTGGGCAATCGTAGCTTCCGGCGTCAAAAATGCTTTGGCAATTTCAGGGACGCTCAAGCCGCACAAGGTCTTTAATGTCAGCGCCACTTGCACTTCGCGCGATAGGCGCGGATGGCAGCAGGTGAACATCATCGCGAGCTGATCGCTCTTGAGCTCGTGGTCTTGCGATTCGTCTTCCGGAGCGGCCATGTCTTGTTCGAGTTGATAAGCGATGGCCTCGGCTTTGTCGCGAAAAGACACCTCGCGGCGCAGCGTGTCGATGGCGAGATTCTTCGCAGTTTGCAAAATCCAGCCGCCGGGGTTATTCGGGACGCCGCCGAAAGGCCATTGCCGCAGCGCCTTGAGCAGCGTTTCTTGCACGACGTCTTCGGCGAGATCGAGATTTTCCGGGCCGAAGATGCGCGTCAGCGTCGAAACGATTTGCGCCGCTTGATGGCGGAAGAGATGATCGACGAGCCGGCCAACGTCGCCGGATTGAGGGGAATTATCTTTTAAAGATTTCATCAACGCATCGCGCGCTTGAGAAAGGCGTTCATGTTTTTGCCGGCGTGATAATATTGCATGATCATGTCCGGCAGGTTTTTCTTCAAGATCGTCTCGGCTTCATGATCGGACATGTAATAAAACTGTTTGTTGGCCACCAAAGGTTGTTTGGGCACGTGCGCTTTAAATTCGCTCGGCAGCACTTTGTTTTGCTCGCCTTGCAGCGTGCCATATTTCTTCTTGAATTCCTTATCGTTTAGTAGCGCGTCAAACTCGTCGAGATGCTTGACGATGGCGTGGCGAATCTTGTAAATGTTTTCGTTCTCAACCATGTAGGCGCCGCCGCCGATCATGACTTTGTCGGGCCCAAACTGCAAATAAAATCCGGGCGTTTCGCGGCTTTTTCGGCCGGCGGCGGAAATATTCGCTGCCATGTGCTCTTTGTACAGTCGCTTGTCTTTCGAGAAGCGAATGTCACGGTTGAGGCGAAAGACCGCGTCTTTGGCGGCGACGGCGACGGTGGAATCCTCGGCGCGGATGCGGGCGATCATATCCTCCACGAAGGCGTTGAACGGCAGCTTGACCGCGGTTTCGTACCATTTTTTGTTGGCGTCGAACCAGACTTTGTTGTTATTCTTGACCAGGGCCCGGAAAAATTTTAGATATTCTTCGGTGAAATAGCTCATGAAAACCTCGTTGCTAAAAGTTAAGGCAAAATTATTTTATGGCAAAATGATTAAAAGCTAAAGCCCAATCCGAACGAGCCTGCCCTGCCAAAGCCCCGGGGCAGGCCAGGGCCGGAACCAAAAAAATAATCGCTCACGGAATTGAAATCTGAAATGCTTTACTTCCGTGAGATGTTCCCTACGGACGTAGCCATTTCCGTGAGCTAAAATTTCAGACTGAGTCCGTAGGAATTTTTTTCTGAGTTTTGCTGCGCAACGGCTAAATGCGGATTGATCTCCCGAATTTCTACGCTGCCGCCGAAGCCGAGATGCGGGCAAGCCCTGGAAATTTCGGTTGCCTCATCGATATCCTTGGCATCAAAGTGATAGAATCCGCCGACGATTTCTTTGGTCTCGACGTAGGGCCCGTCGACGGCAATTTTACCGTTTTTGACGGACAAAATCCGGCCACCCTCTTTCAGTTCTTCGCCGCCGCGATGCCGGCCTTCTTGTCTCAGCTTGTCCGCCCAGGCGATGTACTTTTCGACGACTTTTTGCATTTCTTCGGGAGAATGCACTGGAAACTCGCCGCCGCGCAGCAGCAACATGAATTGAGCCATGTCGGTCTCCTTAAATTAAGCGTTAAATAAGGTAAACGTAAAACGTAAGGCATAAAACGTGAGCAATAAGAAGCGTTGAATGCTTCTTGTATCGTTCATAGATATGACGAATGTGCCGCCCAAAAATCGACAAGGCGTTTAGAACAAAAATTTTCTTGCTTTCTTCCCAAAACCGCGTATCTTTCTAATGTTAAGCCGTTGGGGCATCTTCTTGCGCCGGCTGCGCTCTTCCAGGACTCTCAACCGTGAGAGGCATTGGCTTCGTTGTCTACGCTTTTCATCGTCTCTCTGTTTCACCCGCTCAGGATGGGTTTTTGGCGCCGTAAAGTAGTTTTTGTGAAAATGTCATGACTGGCAAATACACCGGCAAGTATTGTATCAGCGAAAAGATCAGCAAAGGATTTTTTCGCCAATGCCGTTGATTTTCTGTCGCTCAACTCCTGAAAGGGTTCCCATGTCGAGCTACATCACTCTCTTCGAAATCGGGAAATCTCTCTTCGCCGAAACGGATATCAGCAAGCTGCTGCCGCTGGCGATGGACAAGGTCATCGAGCAGGCGCAAGCCGAACGCGGGATGATCATGGTTTACGGAAAGGCGGATGAAATCCTGGTTGAAACGGCGCGGTATTTTGATAAAAAAGATCTCGCCCATCCCGATTTCGAGATCAGCCGGACGATCATTGAACAAGTGCGCGAAAGCGGCCAGACCGTCGTCGTCCAAAATGCGCTCGATGATCCCCAATATCATCAGAGTGAGAGCATCGCGCGGCTACGCCTGCTCTCAGTAGCCTGCGCGCCGCTGCGCAGCGGCAACGAAATTTTCGGCGTGGTTTATATCGACAACCGCGATCTGACCGCGGTCTTTGACGAGAAAACCGGCAAATTGCTCAGCGAGTTTTGCGAGTTGATCGCGGTCGCCGTCAAAAATGCGCTCGAGCGCCGCCGGCTGGAATTTGAGGCGGCGCAGAAAGAGCTCAAGCTGCGCCACGAAACGGCGCGCCGCCGGCACATCGAGGCGATGATGGCGACCCACGAAGGCTACGACGAGATCAAAGGCTTGAAGAGTCTGGCGATGCTGGAGATCGTGCGCCAGATTGAAAAAGTGGCCGCCACGGATTCGTCGGTGCTGATCATTGGCGAGACCGGCGCCGGCAAGGAGTTGATCGCCCGCGTGCTCCACCGCAAAAGCGCGCGCGCCGAGCAATCGTTCGTGACGCTGAATTGCGCCGGCCTGCCGAACGAAGACCTGTTGATCTCCGAGCTTTTCGGCCACGTCAAAGGCGCGTTCACCGGCGCGACGGGCGATAAAGCCGGGTATTTTGAGACGGCGGACGGCGGCACGATTTTTCTCGACGAAATCGCCAAATCGACGCTGACGTTTCAAACCAAACTGTTGCGGGTTTTGGAGAACGGCGAGTTCAATCGGCTCGGTGAAACCAATCGGATCCGCAAAACCAACGTGCGCATCATTTCCGCGGCCAGCCCGAATTTGCCGGAGCTGATACAAAAGGGCGAGTTTTATCCCGATCTGTATTACCGTCTCGAACACTTTGTGATTCACCTGCCGCCGTTGCGCGAGCGGCGCGAGGATATTGGGGAGATTGCCGAGCATTTCCTGAAACAATTTGCCAAAACGCACAAAAGAACCGTCACGGCCTTCAGCAGCGAAGCGCGCGAGTTGCTGTTGAGCCATCAGTGGCCCGGCAACGTGCGCGAGCTGCGCAATGCGGTCAATCGCGCCATCATTCTCGCGGAGGGCGAAAC
>JBOHQZ010000777.1:0-3729 GCA_050732275.1 bacterium | reverse complement strand
GACACAACGAATAATCCGCTCGCGATCCCTTTATCAGGTGTTGGTGTAGAATGTCCGCCTGCGATCGTGGTTGATCCTACTGCCTTGCAGTTTGGCGAGGTGGTGCTTGGTAACATACTGGCTAAGATGCTCAAAGTCACGAACACCAGCGATTGCGATACGCTGCACGTCCGTGATGTCAACACCAACACCCCCGCTCCTTTCTTTGTGGATTCGACCGACATGCAGTTTGATTTGGCGCCGGGTGCGAGCCGCGAGGTCAAAGTTTCGTTTGCTCCTCGGGCGGCGATTTCCTATTTTGATTCGGTGAGAATCACGAGCGACGATCCGACGAATAGCCTGGTCATTGTTCCGCTTACTGGCAGCGGCAAACTGCCGTATACGGTTATCCCAAGTCCGGTCATTTTTCCGCAAACCTGCATCGGCAGTGAGAGTTTTGTGGACCTTATGATCTGCAACCTCGCCAGGTATGATCTTATTGCCAGCCCCATAACGACGGCCGGGCCGCAATTTCGAGAAGAGATCGACGATCTTTTGATTCCAACTGGCTCTGATTCCTGCCGGACGATCAGGATCAGCTTTCTGCCGGATAGGGTTGGCGCTTTTCATGATACGCTGACGGTCGTTTGGGATCCTTCGCTCGACCTGCCGCCTTTGAAAGTACCGCTTTCGGGTCAAGGCATCGGCCCACAAATCTCCGGCAACAGAATGTTGAACTTTGGCGATCTTGGCATGGGCAACGCGAGCACGAAGCCCGATACCGTCGTCAATAACAGCCTTTGCGTTCTGCGCTTCGACTCGCTCAAGATCATGGGCAACAATGCGAGCGACTTCCGGCTCGTCAATTTCAATCCGAATGACCTGCCGATCAATATCAACCCCAATGCGTCGCGGATTGTGCCCGTGGAATTTGCCCCGCAGGCGCTCGGCGAGAGAACGGCGGAGCTGCGTATTTGGAGCAATGATCCGGATGCCACGGATAATCCATTCGTCGTGCAACTGCGCGGCAACGGCGTGACCGGCATCTTGGCCGCCTGTGATACGATTGATTTTGGCAAAACGTGCGCCGGCAATCCTGTGACGAAAGAGTGCAGCTTCACCAACACCAGCAAAATTGCCGATCTCGAGATCGACTCGCTCGGGCTGGCTTCAGGACGTGATTTTCACCTCGGAACAGTTTCATGGCCGATCCGGTTGAAGCCGGCTGCATCGATTACCATCAGCATTATTTTTGCCCCGGTTCAAACCGGCGACGAGCGGAACGCTCAAGATACGTTATTCATCTCCAGCAAATTTTCGGAGAGCGAACACCGCATCACTTTACTCGGCCACAAAAGATCGGAAGAACCGAAGATTGTGTTGAACACTTCGTCTCTTGAATTTCAAAGCCCGGTGGGCATAAAAACAGATTGCCAAGCGGCTCAGATTACCAACGAGGGTTGCTCGCCTTTGGAAGTGAGTGATTTGAAGTTGGCAGGATATACCACCAACGTGTTCGAGATTTGCCCGGGACTCCAGACTCCTTTCACGTTGATGCTGGGTGATATTCCTCGGTTTGTGAACGTATTTTTCACGCCCATCGATTTCAGGGAATTTAAAGACGAGTTGCGGATTTATAATGATGATCCTGACAAAAACCCGGCCACGGTCGCATTAGTCGGGCGCGTGCCATCTGGTGACGAAGTTTGTCTGAGGCCTGATAGCACGAGGATAAGATTTGGCAGCGTATTCATCAAAGCCGAGAAGACCGTGCGGCTCGGTGTAACCAATTGCAGCAATCCCGCCGCGCTCATAAAAGTCGAAGCTGCTCTGGCGAGTGGGCAAGATTTTGCCGTCGCGCCGGACTCGCTGCCTAATGTCACACCCAGCGCCAAACAGTACCTCAATATTACATTCAGCCCGACGAAGGCGGGCGAACGCACCGATACCCTCAGACTTGTGGTGGTGTCTGTTTTCAATGCGAATGTGCGAACGGAGCTGGCAATCATCCTGCAGGGCACTGGGATCGACGACGAAGTCTACGCGTTGCCCAACGCGTTTACGCCCAACGACGACGCAAAAAATGATTTCGCCAAGATTCACTTCCCTGGCTATAAAATGTTGTCGCCCGTGCTCAGAATTTACGACCTGCGCGGCATTGCCGTGCGCGTTCTCCGCCGGACCAACAGCGGCGGTGACGAAATTGCCTGGGACGGTTACCAGGACGAAAGTCGCGGCCGTTTGATGCCGCCCGGCGCTTATGTATGGTTGTTGGAAGATCAAGGTAAGAAAGTCGGCAGCGGCATGGTTGTGCTGATTCGTTGACGCGCGGATTGAATGAACCGACGCGGACGAAAATATATCCGCTCGCGTTATTGAGGTTTGCCAAATATATGAAAAGAACAACTCGCCAATTCGTCTTTTGCGCCGCCATCATTGCCGTGTTCATGGGGTTGAATGCGGCAAACGCGCAAAACCTGATTATCGCCAATGCGGCAGATCGAGGGGATGCTCGTGCCAACCTCGTCAATCCGGCGCTGGCGGTATGGCAGGATCCCCTTTTTACTTTAGGCAGCAAAGTTCTGCACTACGGCGTTTCGGAGGGCGGCCTCGATCTGCGGAATAGTTATTTCAGCCTGACCACCTCCAATCGCAGCTTGGGCGGCTTCGAGGCTTTGGGCTACGGCTTGCAAGGGCAAATTTTGCAAACGCCGCTGTTCAATGCGGTCGCCATGAATGCGATGCTCGGAAAAAAAATTCACGAGAAGATCGCCGTGGCGGTGAATCTCGGGTTCATCAACCGTTCGTTTGACCGCAGCCAATTCAATGTCGAAGCCGAAGACGATCCCCTGTTCAACCAGCTTTCCAAATGGGTCTTTCCGGACGTTGGCGTCGGCGTGACTGCCGTGCCGAATCGCTACGTGACACTGGCGTTGAGTGTCACGCATCTCACGCAGCCCGACCTTAGTGTGGACCATGAAGCGGCGCGCATGCCGCTGGGCCTCAACGCCGGCGCTGTGGTCGGCTTGGGTCATTTCCGCGCGCTGCTCGGTTTGGCGCGCGATGATGGCGAAACGCTGCCGTCGATCGCGTTTGAAAGCTTTCGGCCCGAGCTGGGCTTGGTGCGCCTCGGCTTTGGCCGCGAGGCCGCCACCTTCGAAGGCTTGGTTTACGTGATGCGTGGCGTGAGCTTGAGCTATCGCTACAATTATCCGGTCAATGAATTGCGCCTTGCCAGCAGCGGCTCGCACGAGCTGGGTTTGGTGTTCAATTTCAAGCGCAATCGCTCGCTTTACGAGGCAGAATGGCTGGAACCGGAATTGGCGCGACGGCCGGCCATCAATCCGGCGACTGCCTTTGTGGTGGAATCGGTTTTCGATACGTTGTATTATGTGGACAAATTGATTCGGCGCACCATCCACTCCGGCATCGACTCTTCGGCGTTGGCGGATTTGCCGAACGATCTCTTTTTCTCAGAGGACGGTCTCGAACCCGAGCTTCCCAAGATCGGCGCCAAACGCTTGTTAAACCGGATTGAAACGACAGAAAACGCCGTCAAAAGATTTGAGCTGCCCACGGAGCCCGAGGCGATCATCTACGCCATGAAGAAGGATCACACGCCGAGATATCTTGGCTTTTTGCAGAAGGTGGCGGCGCAGATGCGCGATCCAAATTTTCACACCCGCATCGTTATTCCTGCAGATGCGAAGCGCGCGTACTTGTTGTTGAAATATTTGTCGCTTTTCAGCG
>JBOHQZ010000776.1:0-3730 GCA_050732275.1 bacterium | reverse complement strand
TTTCATGATCAGTTCTCCTTATTTCCTTAATGGATTAAAATGATGGCAAAATTTTTTGTTTAGTAGTCCTGCCCCCTTGTGGGACGTTGCTGCAACCGTGAAGTCATTGGCTTTGACAGCGGCCCACGAGAGGCCGGGACTACTTGTTAAATCGCTTCGTCATTCGGCTCGCTCAATCCGATGACTTCATACAGGACGTATTCGCCGCTTTTGCCCCGCAACGTGACGTGAATGCAACAACGGTTGACGCGAACGTGATTTCGCACTTCATTGTAAGTGTCTTCGGAGATGAGAAACTTGGTGCCTAGTTCTTTGTTCGCGACCTCGATGCGGCTGGCAAAGTTCACCGCATCGCCGATCGCGGCCATCTTTTTCATATTGGCGACGCCAATGGTCCCCACGACCACTTCGCCATAATGCACGCCGATACGAATATGAAAGCTTTTTTTGTACATCGTCTCCAAATAGGGGTTGAGCTTCTCAACCGTCGCGAGCATTTCGATCCCGGCCTTGACAGCTTGCACCGCTGCTCTGGCAGGATCCTCGATACCAAATAGCGCCATGATGCCGTCACCGATGTAATCACTAATATAACCGCCATGGCGGCTGATCACCTGGCCCATCAAATGAAAGTAGCGGCTCAAGACATGGATGACATCATACGGCGGCAGCGCTTCGCAAAACGCAGTGTAGCCGCTGATGTCCGCAAATAAAATGGCGATCTGCTTTTCTTCACCGACAGAACCCGGCGCGGCTCCTGGTTTGATTTGGCTGGTCAATTCCACATCGATCTCATCCAGCACCGGTCGCCGTAATTTTACATGATCGGTTATTCGAGTTTGGCAGGCCAGCCGAATTTCCGAACCGAAATGGAGTCGCTCAGCGAGCTTTTTCTCTTTCGCATTGCGCGGGTTACAATGCTCCAAGCCTTCCAAAATCAGGACGCGGCAGGTGGAGCATCGCGCCTTTCCGCCACAGGCATGCGCATGCGGAATACCGGCGCGCAACGAGGTCTGGAGAATGGTTTCGGCCTCGGCCGTTTCTAATTCTCGCTCATCGGGAAGATAATAGATGCGTGGCATGGCCAAAGCCTTTCATCTTTGCAACCCACAGGTTGTGAAGAATTCGGCGCGCAGCTCCGGGTTCTTCTCGTACTCGCCGCGCCAGAATGTCGTGTGGGTGAGTGGTGAGCTTTCTTGAACTCCCCGCATTTCCGTACAGAGGTGATTCGCTTCCAGATACACCGCCACACCGTGCGGTTGGAGCATGGCCTGCAGGGCGTCCGCAATCTGCTGCCCGATCCGTTCTTGCACCGCAAAACGCTTTGCAAACAGACGCACGAGTCGCGTGAGCTTGGAAATGCCGATGATGCGCTCGTTGGCGATGTATCCCAAATAGGCCTGCCCGTAAAACGGCAGCGCGTGGTGCTCGCAGAGCGCAAAAAACCGGATCGGCCCCTCGATCACCTGGCTGATGCGGCAGTCCGATCCGCCGCGGCATTCGGTTTCAAAAGCCTTGAGCAATTTGGGGTCGCCATCATAGCCGGCGGTGATATCAAACAAGGCGCGAATAAAACGCTGCGGCGTTTCCTTGGTGGCCGGCGTGTTCAGATCCAATCCAAACGCCGTGAAGATTTCGGCCATGTAGGTTTCGTACTTACGCATGTCCTCAGTCGAAACCTGGCGACGGTGTTTTTCCACTGCTGCACGCAAGTTTCGATCCTCAAGATTTTGATGCAAGGTCATCGTTTCTTCTGGATATTTCATTATTCTGTTCCAAGTTAATTCTTTGCAGACAAAACTTACGCATTACGTTTTACGGATCACATGATATGTAATTCGTAAAACGTAAACACCTAGCTTGATTGTTGCTCGCCCGCGTTGAGGGGCATTTACTGCTTTTCCGGCAACCGCCCTTTGAGATCTTCGGGACGGAAGGGGCCGGGTTCGGCAATCAGACGCCGGGCCGCATCCACTTGTCCCCAGACGTTCCACAGCAGCACGCCCCGCACTCGACCATCCCGCAAATAGTAAACGACGCCCTCGCGGTTTGGTTCTTTCCAATCGGATACGATATCCATTCGCGCATCCAATTCCCCAACGGCTTCATATCCCAGCTCAAAAAGGTCGGAGTAAAAGAACGGGAGATGATGATATACTGAAGGCTCGCCGGCCATGGCTTGCCCAGCCACGCGACCCATGGTATTGGCGTTGTCCTCGTGTTCCACGCGGAGAAGCTTTCCCAGGGCAGGGTTGTAGAAAGTAGCGACGTCGCCTGCGGCATAAATGTCAGGATGTTTCGTTCGCAGAAATTCATCCACCCGAATGCCGTTTTTGATTTCAAGCCCCGCCGCCTCGGCGAGTGTGACGTTCGGCGCGATACCGATTCCCGCCACGACGCCGTCAACCGGAATCGTCTGGCCGCTACGCGTTTTCAAAGTGATGCGATCTTTGCCCGACTCCGGGCCGACGATAAATTCTTCCGGCAACAACTCGACTCCTTTCCGCCGGTAGAAGTCATTCAGAAATAGCGACAGCTCGCGCGGAAAAATGTTTCCGCCGATTCCTTCGCTCGGGAAGATGAGCGTCACTTTTTTGTCGTTCATGGCCAAGGCTGCGGCGATCTCCGAGCCGATGAAACCACCGCCGATCACGGCGAAGCGCTCCACTTGTTCGGCGCGCGCGCGCAGCCGCTCGTAATCCTGCAAGGTGCGAAAGTAAATAATTTGATCGTCGCCGAAGGGCAAGCGCGCAGGCGAGCCGCCCGTCGCCAGCAGTAGTTTTTCAAAGGTGTAAACCGTACCCTGATCATCGGTGACGCTTTTTTTGCGCGGATCGAGCGTCCGCGCTTTCCGTCCGAGGTGTAATTCGACGCCCGGGCTTTCGGTTTTGCGCCAGATGGTTTCCACTTTTGCCCCTTGCCAAAGCCCTTTCGAGAGAGGCGGACGGTTGTAAGGTTTGTACGGCTCTGCGCTGATCAGTCCGATCGCGCCGTTTTGATCGACTTGACGGATGCCGCTAATGGCAGCATCAGCGGTCATACCGCCGCCAATGATGAGATATTTGTAGGATGGCATATTTTCTCCTGAGATTAATGTGCTAACCATTTCATCGTAGTCCTGCCACCTTGTGGGGCATTGTTATAGCGCTGAGTTTTTCTGCTTCGAGAGCCGCCCACAAGGGGCGGGGACTACGTATGTTTGGAAAATTTATTTCCTTACGAAACCCAACGCGGACGAATGGCAACCAAACAGGAAAAAGTTTATCCGCTGAACTTCGCCGAAACCACCGAGTGTCGCCGAAATTTTTTTTCGGCGAATCTCGGTGTCTTCGGCGTTTCTCGGCGGAAAAGTTTTTGCTTTTTTTGCAAAGAGTTTGCTTGTAATGGCATAACCCGGACGAGCCGGAACCAAACAGGGCAACCGCGAATAAGCGCGAATTATCGCGAATGAAAAATATTAGCGTTCATTAGCGTTGATTCGCGGTTTAAAAATGTTTGCCGAAAAAGCACAGATTTCACTTTAAAGAAACTAATTATTGTCCTTCTCAATAATCCCCAGTTTATGGCGGAAGACCAGCTCGCCGCCAAGAAAGTTCGAGAAAAAAAGGCCGGCTACAGCAACACCGGAAAGAATGATTTCAATCGTTGTGGCTGATTCGATTTGTGGATATTGCTTCAGGCGTAGCCCGAATAATACACCAAACCACATCAGCCACACGAAGTTTAAAAG
>JBOHQZ010000775.1:0-3730 GCA_050732275.1 bacterium | reverse complement strand
ATATTGCACGCTGTGGTTTTATTATTTTCCGCCCTTCGCGGGAGAACTGACCGTCGAACCCCACGTCGATTTTCAAGGCGACGTGACGCTCAGCGCGCACGATCACTGGTACACCTCGACCTGGGCCAAGCTGGCGCTGAAGCTGCATTTCGATCTTTACCAGCACTATTGGGATGGCGAAGCAACCGCGACCATCATCGATGAGCAACATCAAAACGTCAACAAGTCCTTCTGGGTTGACGATCATCGGGTGATGTCGAAATCGCTCAGTGTCTCGGCGCACGACATCGTTTGGATCAAGCTCACCACTTCGCTGTACGTGGTGGCGCATTCGAGCCACGCCCACGTCGCATGCGATTTTCGCACCGGTTCCGACCGCCGCATTCGCGTCGAGAATATCCAAATTCAGTTGCAGGGGGCACCGCTGCAAATTTTCCCGGCCACCGCGGCGCAATAAAAAAACTCGCCGAGGCGGGCACAGCAGGCCGCCCGCCTCGGGGGGAATTGTCATGCCAGCGCCGCGGCACCCACGATGATGAAAATGTAGCGCAGACATCCTGTCTGCATGCAGGCTGGAAGCCTGCGCTACCTTATTTTCGGGGATTATATTGCCGGCGTGTGATCCGGCAGTTTTGTTCACAACGTGCTGCAAATCAAGTTTAGATGATCGACTTTCTCAAAAATCTCAAGCAGAATTTTTCCGACACATGGCTGCGACTCTCGGTGAATTTGCACGAAACCGTCAACCGCGAAGGCCCGCACGTTCTTTATGCGCTCGCTGCCGGTGCGGCGTTGGTTCAGGTGGCCGCTGCCAACTCTTATAGCGCTTTCAACGGCTTGCTCGCGTTGCTGGGCGGCATTGGCACAAATTTGCTGGCGGATCGTATTGATAGAGCAGCAGATAAAGATCAACTGCCAGCGTTGCTCAGCAGCTTGCTTGATAAATTGAAGGGACTGGACGAACTGGCCGCAGCGCGTGTCGTGCAAGCCGAGCTGCAGAATTCTCCCGAGCTGCTTGCCGTCACCGACCGGCTGCTTGAAAAAATTGAAGCACTGCCATTAGCCCGGCAAGCTTTCAATCAAAAGAATGGCACCGAAGAACAGCGTGAATGGTTCAACCAAGCCCTGCAGGAATCACTCCGGCAAGTGGGCAGCCGTTTGCACATTGAAGCCAAGGTTGACGCCGGCAAGCAAAGCGCGGTTGCAATAGGTGAAAATCCGGCTGCGGCAACTACCGGCGGCGTGGCCATATCGACCGTTCACGGCAATGTCACCATTATTTCCGATGCCGCCCGCAAGGATACACAGCTCGCTGACATCGAGCAACGCTACCTCAACTTTGTCCGCCGCGAGCACGGCCGCATTCGCTTGTTCGGCTTTCTCTCCCACGCCAACATCGACGTGCGCTTGCTGGATGTCTTTGTCTCTCTGCGCTTCTCCGAATTTTGGCGCGAGATGGAGATGAAACGCCTGCCTGCTGCGGAAGAACGCGACGACCGCACGCTCACCCCGCCGGAAGTTTTGCAGCGCGCGATTCATAAACAAAAATCGTTGCTGATTCTCGGCGGTCCCGGCTCCGGCAAAACTACTTTGCTGAAATATTTTGCAGTCTGTTGCCTTGATCCGGAGGGGCGCGAGCATATCCGCCTCAATAAGTTGCTCATTCCCATTTTTGTGCCGCTGCGCCAGATTGATCCGGCTAAACCTTTCACCGAGGCGTTGGCGGTTTGGGCCAAAACTCACAATCAATCCATCACCCCCAAACGCTTTGAAGCGTGGCTGCACGAACCCGGTGCATTGGTGCTGCTCGATGGCCTCGACGAAGTGAGTGACCTGGCGAAACGGCGGCAGATTTGTGATTGGATAGACAAGGCGGTGCCAACCTACGGCGCTTCAACTTTTGTCGTCACCTGCCGCTTCACCGGTTATCGCGAGGCGGAAGGCGTGGCGTTGCAAAGCCCGCATCTGCGCGCCGACGTGCAGGATTTGGACGCCGGGCAGCAACACACGTTTCTGCAGCAGTGGTTTTGCGCGGCGCTGTGCGAAAAATTGGAAGTACACGAAGCCAGTGATCCCGTGCGCTTGCAGGAAATCGACCACGCCGCGAAGGCGGAAGCCGAGACAGTGGCAGAATTTCTCTGCCGCGAGGGAAATCGCTCGCTGCGCGACATGGCGAGCATTCCGGTATTACTGCAAATCATGGCGATCATTTGGAAGGAGCAAGGCAGCCTCTCCGGCGAACGCGTCGAACTGTACAGCCGCTGCATGGACTTTTTGCTCGACCATCGCGACAAGGCGAAGAAGATCGAGCCGCTAATGAGCGCCGCCAAAGCCCGGCTGGTGCTGCGACCGCTGGCGCTGTGGATGCATGCCGACTGGCAGGAAGACGAAGCGCCGCGCGAGGAAGTGGAAAAGCAGATTGCGGAAAAACTGCAAGCCGTGCGGCCTGGCACCACCGCCCTCGAATTTCTGGAAAACCTCCGCGACCGCGCCGGCGTGCTGGTGGGTTCCGGCGCAGACACTTACACGTTCCAGCACAAATCCTTTCGCGAGTTTCTCGCCGCCATCGAAATTGCCAACCGCAACGCCGTGGATTTGCTGCTGGAAAACTTCGGCATTGACTGGTGGCAGGAGACGCTGCTGTTTAGCGCCGGCATCACCAGCCCAGAAATCTTCCCCGCCTTTATCGAAAGTTTTCTCAAACACGACAAAAACGCCGGTCCGACCTCACCTTTGCTCTTGCAACTGTTGCGCGAGGCCGCGGTGAAACCGTTGGCGCCGTTTGCAAAAGTCGTGGGCAATCAGAAACTCGTCTGGCAAAAACGTTATAATGCCCTGCAATGCGTGCGGCTGTTGCGCTCGGAAGAGGCCAAAGCCTTGCTGCAAGCGGCGCGACAAGACAAAGAGCCTAAGGTGCGCCAGCTCGCCGAGCAGATTTTGATTGAGTGGGCGGTGATCAAACCGCCGGCGGTGGCCGCTGAAAAGGCCAATCGTTTCTTCAATCCGATTGAAGATAATGCCGAATACATTTTGATCCCCGGCGACAAATACAAATACTCCGCAACCGGCCAAATCGTGCTGGCGCCGGATTTGTATTTTGCCAAATATCCGGTGACCAACAAGCTTTACAAAATTTTCCTCGAAACTTTGTCTGGAAAAGAACGAAAAGAACATCGTTCCTATTTAGCTGATGACAAACGTTTCAATGGCGATGATCAGCCGGTGGTGGGCGTGAGTTGGCATAGTGCGAAAGCGTACTGCGACTGGCTCAATGAAGAGCAAAAAGCAAAAGGCAAACAGCAAAAAGAAAGCGTCGTCTTTCGGCTGCCGATAGAGGAAGAATGGGAGTGGGCGGCGAGTGGAGGAAAAAGAAAGTATCCCTGGGGTAATGACGAGCCGGATGATACGCATGCCAATTACGGAAACAAAATAAGTCACACCACACCGATCGGCTCATACCCGGCTGGCGCGACGCCGGAAGGTTTGATGGACATGGCCGGTAATGTGTGGGAGTGGATGGAGAATTTTTATGAAAAGGGCAGGGAGGCGCGGGCTCTTCGTGGCGGCTCCTTGAGCCATGCCACGGAGCTTCTGCGCTGCGCCGCTCGTGGCGGCAATCACCCCGACGTCAGGGGCAACTATGTTGGTTGGCGGGTGGTGTGCGCGGCCAGTCATAGTTCTTGATACTCTGTAACTCTGTCCATCTGATACTCTGAAAAGGCATGGCGCG
>JBOHQZ010000774.1:0-3744 GCA_050732275.1 bacterium | reverse complement strand
CCTTTAAACACTTTCCCGACTCAACGCAAACACCTCCCGCAATTCATCGGTAGATAATTCCGTTAGCCATCCTTCTCCCGTTCCGACTACATTCTCCGCCAGCTCTTTCTTGTTCTCGATCATCCGGTCGATGCGTTCTTCCAAAGTTCCCAAACAGACGAACTTGTAGACCTGCACGTTTTTCTTTTGGCCGATGCGAAAGGCGCGGTCGGTGGCTTGGTTTTCCACCGCGGGGTTCCACCAGCGGTCGAAATGAAAAACTTGATTGGCTGCGGTTAAATTCAAGCCGACGCCGCCGGCTTTGAGCGAAAGGATGAAGAGCGGCGGCCCGGACGATTGCTCTTGGAAGCGCTGCACCATCGCATCGCGCTGCTTTTGGGGCGTGCCGCCGTGCAAGAACAGCGCTTCGACGCCCAAGCTCTCCTGCAAATAATGCCGCAACAGCGTTCCCATTTCCGTGAACTGCGTGAAGAGCAGCGCCTTGTCATTTTCAGAAAGCGCTTCCTCCAACATTTCCCGCACGCGCGTCAATTTGCCGGAACGATCTTGCAAAACGCTGCCGTCTTTCAAGAAATGCGTGGGATGATTGCACACCTGCTTCAGCTTCATCAAAGTCGCCAGCACCAACCCTTTGCGCTCGATGCCTACGGATTTGGCGATCTTTTCCAACATCTCTTTGACGACGGCTTCGTACAACGAGGCCTGCTCAGCGGTCAGGTTGCAAAAAACTTTCATTTCATTTTTTTCCGGCAGGTCTTGGATAATCGTCGTATCGGTTTTGAGCCGGCGCAGAACAAAAGGCTGGATCAAATTCTTCAACGCCTGCGCCCGCTCCGAATTGCGGTAGCGCTCGATGGGAACGGCAAAGCGGCCGCGAAAATCATGGGCCGAGCCGAGATAACCCGGATTGAGAAATTCCATAATCGACCACAGCTCGGAGAGCCGATTTTCCACCGGCGTGCCCGTGAGCGCGACGCGATAATTCGCCTGCAGTCGCCGCAGCGCTTGCGTTTGTTTCGTGGCGGTATTCTTGATATTCTGCGCCTCGTCCAAAACCAGACTATCCCACTGCATCGTCGCCAGCGTCGCTTCGTCGCGATGGGCGAGGGCATACGTGCTGATCACCACATCGTGCGCTTGCGCTTCTTTCTCAAACGCTTGCGCGGAGAGCCGTTCCGCGCCGTGGTGGATCATCACTCGCAACGATGGTGCAAAGCGCTGGATTTCTTTGTGCCAATTGCCCACCACCGAGGTCGGACAAATCAACAACGTCGGTCGCGGCTTTTGTTTGCTTCGACGTTCGTGCAATAAAAGCGCGATGAACTGAATCGTCTTGCCCAATCCCATGTCATCCGCCAAACAAGCGCCGAGTCCGAATTGCTTCAGAAACGCCAACCACGAAAATCCCCGAACTTGATACGGACGCAGCTCGCCACGAAATGTCGTCGGTGAGGGCAGCGACTCAATTTTTACGCCGTCGTGCAATGTGCTGACGATGTCACCCACCCAACCTTGCACGCTAAAGCCAGTGACTTTCAATCCGGTTTCGGAGGTATCGCCGCCAAGGCCAAGGCGCAACGCCTCGCGCAATGACATTTCTCCTTCGCCGTGGCGTTTCTTGAAGAAAGCAATGGCCTTCTCGATCTCTTCCGGCTTCAGCTCGACCCACTGGCCGCGCACTTTGACCAACGGCACTTTCAAGCTGGCGAGCTTCTCGAACTCTTTCGGACTGAGTGTTTGATCGCCGAGGGCAATTTGCCAATTGTACGACACAATCCCATCCATTCCCAAAAGACCTTCGCCGCTTGATGAAGACGAGCCATTCGCTTTAGGTTGCACATTCAGCTTGACACCGAGTCGCAGCGCTGGTTTTTGCCACCACGCCGGCAGCAGAACGCCAAAGCCGCTTTGTTCCAACAACGGCGCGGTTTCCCGCAAGAACTGATAAGCCTGTGGCGTGTCCAGCGCGAGTCCCGACGGGCGCGCGGTTTTAAGACTGACTTCAATCGCAGGAAATACGCGCGCGGCCTTTGCTAGATCGGCCAGCAATCGCTCTTGCGGATTCTCGAATTTGCGTTTGAGGAAAGTCAACGTGCTGCCGCGAGAAGCCCAAACTTTTTCCGAGGGAATCATCAGGCTCCGATCTTCAACCGCTTGCAGATGAAAACTAATGCCCCAGGCCGCAGATTTGGGATCGCTATCTTCAGGAGGATCCAAGCGGAAGCAGGTTCGAAACGGCGCGGCAGATGGACTCGGGCGAATCTGCTCCAACCACGCATTGATCTGTTTGAGAAACGCCGCCACTTCCGTGCGCGGTGCGATGAGGACGGGATCACTCGAAGACAACGCCTCCAACCAAGCTTCCGGCAACGGCAGATTTTCGCGACGGCGGGCAGGGCTTTTTGAGAAAACGTTGGTCGCCAATAACTGCTGGCGAACGAAATGATCGGTGGTTTGATTCAGAAAATGCAGCACCAATTTTAGCGGCGCCGGCGCTTCGGACGATTCTTCCAACAGCGCGGCCCGGCAAATCGGCGGCATCGCTTTGGCCAGCGTTTCCACGCGCGTAAAATCGGCTTCGGATAAATAAACCGACCACGCGGCGCGATAAGATTTTGTCTCGTTTTTTTCTTCCAGCACTAACGGAAAAAAGCTTTGCCGCGTGATCAACTCAATGGCAAATTTTGCTGCTTCGGCCCAGTAACGAATCGACTGGCCGAATGCAATTGCCGGCGTTGATTGATTGGGCAACGACAGCAAAAAATCCAACGCCAAACCAGGCTCGAATACAGCCGACGGCACATACCAAGTCTTTAGCGCTTCGGGAGTTGATGGCGGCTCATCTTGATCGCGAATGAGCTGCGGAGACGGCGCGGGCTGATCGTTTGCAGACGGCAAGCGGATGGCCAGATTTTCGAAGTTTATACTTTCACCAATCAGACTGCCAGAAATTTCCGAGATGAGTTCTCTCAGTTTCTTGTCTTCGATGGCAAAATGGTGGGGCAGTGGTTTGGGAATTTTGGATTGACGGCCTTTGGGCTTCTTCGCTGTCGCCGGTTTTTCCGAGGTTTCTCCCCAGAGATGAAGTATGCCTGAAGGCTCAGATTCCCACACAGCATGTAGCGCGTACATTTTTTATAACCCGTATTTTTTGTTCACAATTTTTGCAAAAGTCCATCAACCGTTTCATGATGAAACCCTCCTTGAAAATCTCAATAAACAACACGACCTCAACGATTTTGCCATATGGCACGATCATCATCACAAAGATAAAATTTTTGGCAGCAATAACAATGATTTTTTCCGGAAAAATTATGCTTGAACTTATGGACAAAAAGCGTAAGTTTAATTCGACGCTTTATCGAGAATTTGCCAAACGCAAACGCACAAAAAAAGTACAAAACAATGTTGCACACGAGCCAAACGCTTAATCGCGCGTGGGACGTTCTCATTACACTGAGTGCGACGCTTGCAGCTTTGTTTATACCGATAAAGCTGGTACTGGGGTGGCAAAACCGCGCCGGCATGATTTATTTTGATGTCATCGGGACTGCTGTTTTTAGTATTGACCTCTTCTTGCAGTTGCAACGTTCACGATATGCCAAACAGGATCAATTCATTCACGAAAAAAGCCGAAGCACGGCTGGCTATCAAAAGGGATGGCTCACAATCGACCTGCTGGCCGCGATACCTTTGGGGCTTGTCTTCAGCATCCCATTGCTGCGGTTTCTTCGACTTTTGAAG
>JBOHQZ010000773.1:0-3752 GCA_050732275.1 bacterium | reverse complement strand
TTTCGCCGGACGAATGGCACGCTTGTCAATCACCCCATCATCAACGGCAGAGCGCGCGATGAGCGCATCGATTCGCTGATGTCGTTTACCGGATCCGCGTTCCAAGTCGATGGCAGCGCGCAATCCTTGCTCGTGCTTGATTCATCGCAGAGGTTGCTGCTGCCCGAAACGGCATGGCAGTTCACCGCCGAAACGCCGCGTCTCTCGGCAGTTGGCTGGCTGCAAGGCGCAACGCTACGCCATGGCAAAGGCCATATTGCCGTATTTGGCGAAGCCGCAATGTTCTCCGCGCAGCTCGCTGGCCCGAATCGCCAACCCATCGGCATGAACTCACCACAAGCGCCGCAGAATTATCGTTTCTTGCTCAATGTCATGCACTGGCTTTCGGGTTTGCTGGATTAATGTAACTCAACATTCATGTTGAGAAAGTTTAGTGTCTTAAGAGTCAAATCGGCGCAAAAAAGCAAAAATTTTAAACCACCAAGACACTAAGAAAGGCTGATTAACTTCGTGTCTTTGTGCCTTCGTGGTTATCTTGGGTTACGGTTTATCTACGATAGGTTTTATCGCCTCATAAATGAGGCGTTACATTAAGCTTCCATGATATGCACCTCTTTGAAATGATGAAAACGATGGGGCACGAGCAATTGATGTTCTGTCACGATGAAGCTGCGGGTTATCGCGCCATCATCGCTATTCATAGCACGAAGCTAGGCCCGGCGGTTGGCGGCGCGCGATTGTGGCCGTATGCCAATGACGAAGAGGCTTTAATCGATGCACTGCGCTTGTCGCGCGGCATGACGTATAAATCCGCGCTTGCCGGATTGCCTTTCGGCGGCGGCAAGGCAGTGATTATTGGCGACAGCAAAACTGTGAACCGCGAAAAACTTTTTCGCGCGCACGGCCGTTTCGTGGAAACACTCGGCGGCCGCTACGTCACCGCTGAAGATGTCGGCACGAGCACGGCAGACATGGACATCGTGCGCTTGGAAACCAAACACGTTGCCGGTCTCGCCGCACGCTCGGGCGATCCCTCGCCGTGGACGGCGCACGGCGTGTTTCGCGCCATGCAAGCCGCGGCGCAATATCGCTGGCACTCCGATCATCTCGCCGGCAAAACCGTCGCGCTGCAAGGATGCGGCAACGTCGGCTACTGTCTCGCTAAAGAGCTGCACGAAGTCGGCGCAAAATTGATTGTGACGGACATCTCCGCCGAGCGCGTGCAACGAGTCGTGTACGAATTTGGCGCGACCGCCGTGAAGCCCGAAGCGATTTATCATGTTGCTGCCCATATTTTTGCGCCGTGCGCGCTGGGCGCCATTCTGGATGATGAAACCATTCCGCAGCTTCAAGTTGAGATCATCGCCGGCGCTGCCAACAATCAATTGCGAGAAGCCAAGCACGGCACGGCCTTGCAAAAACGCGGCATTCTCTACGTGCCCGACTATCTTGCGAACGCCGGCGGCGTGATCAACGGTTGCATCGAAATGCTCAATTGGGAGCCGGCGCAGGCAATGAAAAAAGTGAACGCGATTTATGATACCGCGCTTGATATTTTCACGCTGGCACATGAGCAAGGCATTGCCACTTCCGAAGCGGCGGATCATTTGGCCGAACAACGCTTGCTCAGAAAGTCATCTTAAACTGTCGAGGAGTTGCTATACTCGTTTAAGGTTAAATTGTAACAACGTCATTGCGAGCGTTTTTCAGCGAAGCAATCTTTTGTGGAATTAACAGATCGCTTCGGCAAAAAGCGCCTCGCGATGACGAAAGGGTTATGGTAGCAAAAACCCGAGGACAAAATGAGATTTCACTTTCTCGCCGCGTCTCCTGCATTGCTGCTCTTGGCAAATGCGCAACGCATTCATGCAAATAATTTTCTCGAAAGGCGTTTCGTGAATGCGCAGGGGGAAAGCATGCGTTATCTTCTCTTCGTACCCAAAGAATATGACCATAAAAAGAAATATCCACTCGTGCTTTGGCTGCACGGCGGCGGAGCGCGCGGCGACAGCCTGAAGCTGATAATATCTTGGGGTGATAAACATGGACCGCTGTTCATTGCGCGCACCGACAATCAATCGGCTTATCCGTGCTTTATTCTGGCGCCGCAATGTCCTTTGGACAAGCTTTGGTCTGATCCCGATTCGGAAAAGCCGCGCGATGAAATTCGGCTCATGCTCGAGATTCTCGATAGCATACAAAAGGAATTTCGTATCGATGACTCGCGCTTGTATGTGATGGGAATTTCGATGGGAGGGTATGGAACTTGGGATATTATCGCTCGCCGCCCGAACATGTTTGCCGCCGCTATCCCAATCTGTGGCGGAGGAAACCCCGCCAAAGCGGCGCTGATGAAAAATACTTCTGTTTGGGCTTTTCATGGTGATGAAGATAACATGGTTGATGTAAAGGAATCGCGCCGAATGATCGAGGCGATCACAAGGGCAGGAGGGAAGCCGAGATATACCGAATATCAAGGCGTCGGCCATAATGCGTGGGAACGCGCTTTCGCCGAGCCGGATTTCTTGTCGTGGATATTTGCACAAAGCGCAGCCGTTGCCGATACCGCTCGTCCCAGCGGTCGCGCTGACCATTGCTTGGTGTATGATGAACAATTGAAAATGGTTTTGTTGCTCAATGGTTACCAGCCGTCATATCAACCGGAGCAAAGTGAAATCTGGGGATGGAATGGCGCGCGTTGGAATTTGCTCGTGAAGAATGGCGCGCCCTCGCGCGTGTTGGGCGGAGCGGCTTACGATTCCCGTCGCAAACGCGTGGTCGAGTTTGGCGGCATTGGAATGAAAGTTTATTCCGAATTGAAAGGCGACACGTGGGAATGGGATAGCAAGCAATGGAAAAAACACAATAGACCTCGGACATTTGACCTCGGACTTCGGACCTTATGTTAAAAAACTACCTCCAAATCGCACTTCGCCATCTGTGGCGGCACAAAGGTTACACCACGCTCAACGTTGCCGGATTGGCCATCGGCATGATGTGCTGCGTTTTGATTCTGCTGTACGTGCGGCAGGAAACGCGTTATGATCGTTTTCACGAGAATGCCGAGCGCATTGTTCGCCTCGTTTCGGATGATGAAATCGGCGATAATGCGGTCAATCTTTCAACCTCGCCCGGCGCGGCGGCCGCGGCGCTGAAGGGGGAATTTTCCGAAGTGCAACAAGCCGTGCGCTTCTTCAAGCTTTTCGGCGGCGAAGCCGTGGTCAATTATGGCGAAAAACGCTTTTGGGAATCGCGCTTTTTCTTTGGCGATGCGGAAGTGTTCGAAGTGTTTTCATTTCCGCTGCTGGCGGGAAATCCGCAAACCGCGCTCGCCGGCCCGCAGAAGATCGTCATCACGCAAGCCACCGCGCAAAAATATTTCGGCACAGAAAATCCGCTCGGCAAAACCCTCGCGCTCGGAGATTCTCTCCATCTCGAAGTCACCGGCGTCATGGCCGACTTGCCCGCGGCGACACATCTGCGCTTCGATTTTCTCGCGTCAATGCCGACGCTCGATTCCATTTATCCCGGCTTGCGCGAGGATTGGATCAGCTTGTTGTTTTACACCTACGTGCTGTTGCCGGAGGGACATGATCAAAACCAGTTGGCCGAACGGTTGAAAAATTTTGCGCAAAAATACGACGTGCAAGGAACAGGAAAGCGCGCCTACACTCTCGAGCCGCTGAGCGACATTCATGTTTATTCAAGTCGCCAGCCACAACCCGAACCGAACGGCGACATCGCTTACGTGT
>JBOHQZ010000772.1:0-3761 GCA_050732275.1 bacterium | reverse complement strand
CGGTATAGTTCGTACAGGCGAGAACGAAGACGACCAATTCATTCTCTCCTTGAGTGCTTTGCAAAGATTGCTAGCGTTGCCGGATCGTGCCACCCTTGCGCTCGCCAGCATTCAAGGCGGCTTCGCCGTTGTAGAAAAGCTTGCTGCCGATATTTCTCAAACACTGCCGGAAATCAACGCCAAGCCGATCCGGAAAATTGCCGCATCCGAATCGCGCGTTCTGCAAACGGTCACGCTGCTGATGACAATCGTGGCCGCATTCACGATAATCGTCGCGACGCTGTGCCTCGGCACGACGATGACGGCATTGATCGTCGAGCGCGAGCAGGAAGTGGGAATTATGAAAGCCATCGGCGCGGAGAATAGCCACGTAGCACGTCTCGTGGCCGCTGAGCTGGCGCTGGTCGGTTCGACCGGCGGACTGGTGGGATACTGGGCAGGAGTTTTTTTCGCGCAAGTGATCAGCAAAAATGTTTTTGGCACTTACGCCTCGTTGCGTCTCGAAATATTGCCGGTAGTTTTGCTCTTGGCATTGGGCATTGCGCTCGCGGCGGCCATTTTTCCGCTGCGGCGCGCTGTGCAAATCGAGCCGACCGTCGCGCTGCGAGGAGAATAGATAGCACAGACAATCTGTCTGTTGGCAAATAGTATCCGGCGCGGTAATATGCCGCGATATAATCTGTGAACTGCGAATAAAAATCAGCGTGAATCCGCGTGCATTAGCGGTTTGTTGACGATTTTGCATGAGTTATGAATAGTATTGAGCTTCAAGAGGTTTCCAAAAAATACAACAACGTTCTTGCGCTCGACAAAATCTCATTAACGATCGGAAAAAATGAGTGGGTCGCAGTGATGGGTCCTTCCGGCTCAGGTAAATCCACTTTGCTCAATATTATTGGCGGGCTGGATCGGCCGACTGCGGGCAAAGTCATCGTAGAAGGAGAAGATATTTCCACGCTGGCGCCGAAACAACTGGCGATCTTTCGGCGTGAGAAAGTAGGTTTCGTCTTTCAACAGTTTTATCTTGTTCCGTATTTGACGGCGTTGGAAAACGTCATGCTGTCGCAGTATTTTCACAGCATGACCGACGAACAGGAAGCGACTGAGGCGCTGCAAAGAGTCGGGCTTGGCGACCGCCTGCAGCACCTGCCCTCCGAGCTATCCGGCGGGGAGCAGCAGCGCGTGTGCATCGCCCGCGCGTTGATCAATCATCCTCGCCTCATTCTCGCGGACGAGCCGACCGGCAATTTGGACGCCGAGAACGAGCGTATCGTGCTCGACCTGCTCGCTGGCTTGCATCGCGATGGCCACACGATCATCGTCGTCACCCACGCGCCGCACATCGGCGAGCGCGCGCAAAGAATCATTAGATTGAATCATGGCCGGCTGGTTGATATAAAAGTAGGACAAAACTCCAAAAACCAGGCTATGGATGAGCCGATGCGGGGATGAAACGAAGTGCTCTATAGCCTTGTGAAAAAAAGCTTGACAACGTAAAAGCTTAATGCTAAATTAAGGCGTTCCGAAAGGGCAAACTCCGGTGAAAGCCGGAAGACGCTCGCCTATCCATCGAGCGCCGCCGCAATCATTAGACAGGAAGCGAGGGGTAGACGGGCTCGCGCAGTTACAGGCGCATTCGCTTAGGCCCCGATAATTCACACGGTACGTAAATCGGCGACGCTCTGCATTTAAGCTTGAGCCTAAAAGTGCAATTCATAAATTATCGGAGTTAGGTGAATGAATCTAAGGGCTCGGCGAGCAAAGCCACGGGTCTAAAACGCCCCCTCTCGCACTGGTAGCTTGACTTGGACGTCATGACGGCTGGGTTGCCGAAGAACGATCAATAAATGGTTCTTCATACCCGGCCGTTTTTATTTTAATTTAAGGAGGAGCAACATGAAGGCAAAACCTTTGTTTTTCGCTGTGGTGATGCTCTTGGCGAGCATAACCACAGTCCACGGTCAAGTTCCCCAATTAATCAACTACCAAGGAATTTTAACCGATCCGGCAACCGGCAATGCGTTGTCCGGCACTTTCTCGATGGTTTTTTCCATCTATTCGGTTCCAACAGGAGGCACGGCTTTGTTTACGGAAACCCAAAGCGTCACCACGACCAACGGACTTTTCAACGTGCTTTTGGGAAGTGTCACGCCTCTCCCCTTCACGGTGTTCAGCGGCGGGGATCGGTTTCTCGGGATCAAAGTCGGCAACGATACGGAGATGACGCCGCGCAAACGGATGGTCAGTGTCGGCTACAGTTTTATGAGCGACAATGCCGACAAGGTGGATGGCTTCAGCGCCAGCGCCACACCCGCAGCGAATAGACTTTTCCCCTTGGGAGCTGATGCAAAGTTTCCACTGAGTGTGCTGCCGCCCGGCTTGCCGACGGGGCCGCATGCTTCTACCCACAATGCTGGCGGCTCCGACCCCATCACCGTAAGCACAGCCAGCATTGCCGATGGCGCCGTCACCTCGACAAAGATTCGTGACGGGGCGATCATCAGCGAAAAGATTGCAGACGGCGCGGTCATTCCCGGTAAGCTGGCCTTGCCGTTCGTCGTCAGCGTATCGCGAAACACCGATCTGCTCTCATTTACCAACACCGGCATCGGACGAGCCGGATTATTTCAAATCAGCAACCCAAGCAGCACGGTGTCTGCGCTCCGCGCCACTACCAATGGCGGGGGCGCGGCGGTGTCCGGCTCCACTACAGGGACCGGTGTTGCAGCATTTTTTGACATAAACAACACGAGCAATACCAATCCCACACTCGACCTCGAGACAAACGGCAGTGGTGCGGCGTTGCTCGCCACCAATGCCGGAACAGGCCGGGCTGCAATTCTCGAAATCAACAACGCGCTCAACACAAGCGAAGTGCTCAATGCCAAGACCATCGGCACCGGACATGCGGGGATTTTCGAGATCACTAACTCCGGCAATAACCATAATGCCCTCCAAGCTATTACCAACGGCACCGGCTCTGCACTATTCGCCTCCGCCACGGGCAGCGGTTTCGCGGGAGATTTTCGGGGCAGAGTCGTCGTGAGCGGGAATGTCGGCATCAGAGTGAACAATCCCACGAATATTTTGACAGTCGAACGGAACTCTGCCACCGATCCCATTGCCGATCGCTGGACGGAATACAGCTCGCGGCGATGGAAAACCAACATCGAGCCCATCACAGCAGCGCTAGATAAAGTACAACGTTTACGCGGAGTTTTTTACGATTGGAAGGCAGACGGCAAGCACGACGTCGGATTGATCGCGGAAGAGGTGGGCGAAGTGATGCCGGAAGTGGTGGAGTATGAAGAGAACGGCAAGGATGCCAAAGCCGTGAACTATGCCCGTCTGGTTGCCGTCCTGATCGAAGCCATCAAGGAACAACAAAAGGAAATTGTGGCGCTAAAAGCAACGGTCTCATCGCTTTCGGCACCAAAACAGGAAATCGCCCCCAGTAGTGGTGGCCGTTAATTCCAGCGATAGTCTCTACCCATCGTCCTTATCCGGAATACGAAGAGACATAAATGTGGAAGGAACCCATTTCGCTGTCTTGGTTCCATTCATAGGAGGAATAAACATGTCAACCTTTATCAAAATGATGGTGTTGGCTGTTGGCCTGTTGCTCTTGGCGCTTTTGTTGAGTCCTACACAGGTCGCGGGCCAATCCAGCCGCAATTTCAAGCTTCAAGCCGACGTGCTTGATGAGGCCGGAGGAATGTCGAGGTCCCGAAGCTTCACATTACTGGATGCAATCGGGCAGC
>JBOHQZ010000771.1:0-3772 GCA_050732275.1 bacterium | reverse complement strand
GGCGGCGGTAAAGATCGAGCGGCAGAATGGCAAACCACGCGTGCATCGCCGGGATGACCACACTATACGTCAGTTCCTGCGCGTGCAAAATGGCCCGGCCGCCGGTCGGACGCCTCGCCACATCAAGGCTTTCTTTTTCACATTTTAGCAAATCGATTTCTTCGGCGTTTTGATGATAGCCGAGTGAGATGCAAGCTGGCTGCCACTGAAATACGCGCAAAGTCGGCTCGTTGCAACGGCCGTTCTGCGCCATCGCCGCGTCGAGCGCCATATTGTAGTCGCCGGCATTTGCGCCGGTGTCGAGAAAACGCCAGAGCATCGAAGGGCTGTTGCTCAATTGAGATGGCTCGAAGCTGCAGGTTGCGTCAACCACGCGCGCAGGTCTTCAGTTGTTGCCAGATCAAACAAAGTCGTGGCAAGCGCATCTAATTGCGAGCTATCGAGCTTTTGCAAGTGCGCTTTCAACTCTTGCGAGAGCAATCCGAATTTTCTTTCAAGCTGTTTTTGCAGGAGAAGACGCTTGCCAATCAATTCACCTTCGGCGCGGCCTTCCGCATGGCCCTCAGCATGGCTCTGCTCGAACCATTCTTTGAAAAAAGTGGTTTCACGAATCATAGGGAACTCCAGCTTCAAATATTGTTTAATAATCTCTTCACTAAAATGCCTCGCCGCGATGACGGCGCCGATGCTCTTCAACTCAAGACGTTGCTGCGGATCTGGCACCAATTCAATGAGCTGATTTTCGACTACCAGAATACTCGGATCAGGATCATCATAAAACAGCAGCAGAAAAGGCGACAACTCTTTTAGCTCGCCGCTGCGAATTCTTTCTTCGTGTTCCCAGAGCAAAATTCGCGCAAAGCGATGCGCATTGGTGAGTCCGCCAAGTTCATCTTCGTAACCATCGGGAAACGTCGCATATTTGCCGCGCTCCAAATAGACCAGAACGGTTATCACCGGCACGTTAAGATTGACTTGCAAAGCAGCATTTTTTAAATTGATACTTCGGAAGTCGCGGCGATCCGGAACGGCAATCGCTTCAAGCGCAATACAGCCTTCACGAACGCCATCGTGCACGCGCCAAACTTTGTCCGCGCGATGCTCGGGAATTTGTATTTGCGCATCTTCAACGCCTTTCAGCACCACCTTGTGTTTGCTGCCATAGAACAAATCCAAAAAACAATTTGGACTCAAGGCGCATACAACTTTGACAGCGCGGTCAAGTTCGTGCATAAATTCCCCTTTTTGTAACTCGGTTAATTCTTATATGGTTCGACGACGACCGCGGTTCCATAGCACAACACTTCCGTCACGCCTTGCAAGATCTCGGTCGCGTCATATCTGATTCCCACCACCGCGTTGGCGCCGAGCTGCTCGGCGTGGGCAACCATCATCTCGAAGGCCTCGGAGCGGGTCTTCTCGCATAGCTCGGTGAACAACGTGATATTCCCGCCGACGAGCGTTTGCAGCGACGCGCCGATGGTGCCGAAAATCGAGCGCGAGCGCACCGTGATGCCGCGCACCACTCCGAGCGTCTTCGTGATCCGGAAGCCGTCGAGAGTGAAGGCAGTTGTGGTCATCGCGTGTTGCATACTTCACCCAATAATCCCCCGTTCACTCTTCGCAATAAATGCCAATACGTTTTGCACCTCGGGTGTCAGCTCGCATTCTTCGCAAATGCGTTGCACAGCCTGGCTGACGTTTAACTTGGATTTGTAGAGTAGCTTGTACACACGTTTGAGCTTCACCAATGTTGCTGCGGAAAAACCGCGGCGGCTCAATCCGACCGAGTTGAGGCCGCCGAAAGTCATCGGCTCGCCCATAGCGCGAATATACGGCGGAACATCTTTCGTTACCCGATAGGCGCCAGCGACAAAACTGTGCTGGCCGATGCGGACGAATTGATGCACCGGCACCATGCCGCCGAAGCTGACCCAATCTTCGACGACGACATGTCCGGCGAGATTTACCGCATTCGCGAGAATGCAATGATTACCGATGGCGCAATCGTGCGCTACATGTGAATAGGCCATCAACAAACAATCGCTGCCAACGGTAGTCTTCCAGTGATCTTTCGTGCCGCGGTTGAGCGTGGCAAACTCGCGGATGATGGTGCGCTCGCCGATTTCGAGCGTGGTCTCCTCGCCTTCAAATTTCAAATCTTGCGGGATGCTGCCGACCACGGCGCCGGTAAAGACGCGGCAACCGGCGCCAATTCGCGCGCCGGACGCCACATGCACGTGCGGCCCGAGCCAGCAATTTTTGCCGAGGCGCACGTTGGCCTCGATGACACAGTGCGGGCCAATCGTTACGCCGGCATCGATCTCCGCTTTGGGGTCAACAATAGCCGTCGGATGAATACGAATTGAAGTGGTGTCTGTCGTGGTGAAATTCATGGTGTGGTTGCCGCTAAAAAATTAGTTCTTGTCGCGGTCAACGATGGCGGCCGAAAGCTCGGCTTCGCAAACCAGATCGTTGGCGACAAAGGCCTGGCCGGCCATACGACAAATCGATTGGCGAAACTTCACCATTTCCACTTCAAAGCGTACCTGATCGCCGGGGCGGACCGGTTTGCGAAATTTTACCTTATCGAGGCCGGTGAAATAAACCAACTTCTCTTCGGGATTCGACTGCGTATTCAAGAGCAAAACGCCGCCCACTTGCGCCATGGCCTCCAGCAGCAGCACGCCGGGCATGATGGGATGGCCGGGAAAATGGCCCTGGAAAAACGGCTCGTTGAGCGTCACGTTCTTAATGCCAACCACCCGCTCACCGGGGACCAAATCAAGAATGCGATCCACCAGCAAAAACGGATACCGGTGCGGCAGAATTTTCAAAATCGCTTGGGAATCCAGAACAAAATTGCCTTTACGATTGCCCTGGTATTTGGAGGTGATTCGAATTTTCTCGTATTCTTTGCGGATACGCTTGACCAATTCGACGTTGGCGGCGTGTCCGGAACGCGCCGCCTGGATGTGTGCCTTGAGCGGTACGCCGAGCAAAGCCAGATCGCCGAGCAAATCCAGCGTCTTGTGCCGCACCGGTTCGTTTTTAAAGCGCAGTTCTTTGCCGTTCAAAATGCCGTTGGTGCCGAGCTTGATGTCGTCTTTGAAACCAAAAAGTTCTTTCAAGCGGCCGACCTCGCCCGCTTCGATCTCACGATCGATAAAGACAATGGCGTTATTAAGGCTGCCGCCTTTGATCAAGCCCTGTTTGAGCAAGGCCTCGACTTCGGAAAGAAAGCAAAACGTGCGCGCGGGGGCGAACTCGGTTTCAAACTCATCCTTTAAAGAGTAGATCGCAGTATATTGCGTCGCCAGCGCCGGATTTTTGTAATCCACCAAAAAAGTGATGCGAAATTCGTCCGAAGGGAAAACCACGATGTCGACGCCGCGCTTCTCTTCGGAGTAGACGATCGTTTTGTCGATGACGAGATAATCGCGCGGAGAATCCTGCTCGGCCACACCGGCTTCTTTCAGCGCAAGCACAAACGGCAAAACGCTGCCGTCCATCACCGGCGGCTCATTGGCATCAAGCTCGACGATGATGTTGTCAATCATCAAACCGGCAATCGCCGCCAGCACGTGCTCGACGGTGTGCACGACCGCTTCGCCTTTCGCAATCGTCGTGCCGCGCGAAATGTCGATAACGTTCTCGATATCGGCTTTCACCTGCGGGCTGCCCGGCAGATCGCCACGCCGGAAATAAATGCCGGTGTTCGGCGGCGCCGGATGAAAAGTCAGATTGGACAAATTGCCGGTGTGCAGTCCGA
>JBOHQZ010000770.1:0-3775 GCA_050732275.1 bacterium | reverse complement strand
GGATTGAAATCGCCCATTTCATTGTTGAGCAAAAAGCCGGTGCCTTCGGCAACGATCCTTGAACCGTAACCGTTTTCCAAAGTATACGTGACCACCACGGCATTTCCTGCCGGATCGACCACCGAGTAATGCGTCGTCTCAGTGCTCTCGTAAGCTTCGCTAAACACCGCCGGATCGCTCGGCGAAGCCTGGTTCAAGCTGATGCTGCGCCGCAACTGCTCGGCATAAGGTTTCGAGATGAGCCGCGCAATCGGCATGTCAGTATTGAAGTCCGGATCGCCGAGATGGCGCGCGCGATCCGCAAAAGCCCGGCGCATGGTCTCCGCCATCAAATGTAAATGCTGCGCCGAGCTGTGCCCATATTCCCGCAAATCGAAGCCTTCGAGAATGTTGAGCATTTCCACGAGCGCCGTGCCGCCGGAGCTTGGCGGGCACATTGAGTAAACATCGTAACCGCGATACGTGCCGTGAATCGGTTGGCGTTCTTTGGTTTGGTAATTGGCGAGATCTTCTTCGGTGATCAAGCCGCCGTTTTTGCGCATGTCCGCCGCCAGCAAACGTGCCGTCTCTCCTTTATAGAAACCATCGCGGCCGTTTTTCTGAATGCGGCGCAGCGTTTTGGCCAAATCCGGCTGGCGCCAAATTTCATCCGGCTCGTAGAGTGTCTCGCCGTTTTTGAAAAAAACTTTCGCGCTGCCCGGATATTTTTTAAACGCCGTTTCGAGCGCCTTGAAATCACCGCTCAAATCCCAAGAAAGCGGAAAACCTTTCTCAGCCAACATAATCGCCGGCGCGATCAACTCGGACATCGGCTTGCTGCCGAGCTTTTCGTGCGCCAGAAAAAAGCCCGCCACGGTGCCCGGCACGCCGACGGCAAGATAGCCTTCGTGATTTAAATCTTCCACATATTGTCCGTTAGCGTCGAGATACATGCGCTCGTGCGCCGCTGCCGGCGCTTTCTCGCGAAAGTCGAACGCCGTCACTGTGCCATCCTTGGTATGTACCACCATAAACCCGCCGCCGCCGATATTTCCGGCGGAGGGATGCGTCACCGCGAGCGCAAAGCCGGTGGCAATCGCGGCATCGACAGCATTGCCGCCTTTTTTCAAAATCTCGACGCCGGCCTGCGAAGCGAGATCATGCGACGACACCACCATGCCGCGCTTGGCGCGCTCGGGGTATTTCGAGGCGCCGGCAACGCCTTCGTTAAAATGCCAGACGATCAACAGCGCCACGATGGTGACGCTCAAGGTGACAAAAAAAATTCGTTTCATTTCCTTCCTCGGGCAGGTTGATTATTTTTAAAAATTTCGCCTTTACGCTTGATCACAAGCTTTTCCAACTGTTCGATTTTTGCAACAATTTTTTGCACCCTCTGTCGTGACACGACTTTTTCCGTCCAAAGCGCACGCAATAGACGAACCAGGTCATAAACTTCTATTCCATGAGTTTGACAATAATTTCGAACGCGCTTGTCATTACTTAAAAGAATGGCGCGACGTCTGATGCAGATCGCAACCGCCTCTGATTCACCCAAACCGAATGATTCAGGCAAACTTCTGGTCTCAATCTTCTCTTCTTGAGCAAGGGGAAATAAACGAATTTGACCGAGGTCGATAGCTGTTAGCACTGAATCAAGAAACGCAATGCCGCGTCGAATAGCTTCACGAATTTCTTCGTAAACCGTCGGGGGAATAGTAAATTCGTGTTTTGGGAAGAGCTTGAACAGCCACTCCAGCGCACCAATTCGCGCGAACGTTGACAAGATGTTTGTGTCACAGACTATCATTGCATGTGTTTTCGGATTGCCTCAATAGCCTTATCAAGCTCTTCAACCGGATCAGCTTCGATCACAATCTTGATGTCCCGCTTGATGAGAATTTCGTGAAAAACCCACCGATTGAGCCCGGCAATCTCGGCGGCGCGCTCGAGGGTCACCTCTTCCGAGCGAAACAGTTCAATGGCTGCTTCCAAGCGAAGCTTGGGGTCTACACCAAGCCAAATCGACTTTGCCTGTCGCTGCGCTGCATCGGCGTTCATAAACAGTCGGGCCTTCAAAAGGGCATCGGCTTTTGAGTTGTCAAGTCGCGGCCTGGCCGCAACCTTCTTTCTTTGAGGGGCAGTTAACGTTTTCATTCCGGCACCTAAAATTGGGTTCATGATTGTAACAGCGTTAAAAATTAGCGCTTTTTCATGGAGGAAGCAAGGAGAATTTTAAAATCCCGCCCCAATTTTTTTATCTGAAACAGGGAAGATCGGAATTTGATTTTTATAATGGCATGAGAGAAGAAAATAAAAATCCCCTCTGCCGTGTTGCGCCAAAGTCCATTATTCCCAGAACTTCGGAGCACAAAACAGAGGGGCTGCCTGCATTGAGTCTTCTTCCGGTGGACTCGCCTTTTGTGCGAACAAGGCGAGTCCAACCAAAAGAAGTGCTATAGAGGGAGGAGGGATTGTCAAAAGAAACTTACTTCGTGCTCGCGGCTTTGCCTTGCAAATCAGCAAATCTGGCCAGGTAATGAAAATCACCGTAGTGCAGCGTGATCGGCTCTTTGGGATTCATCCACGACGGCAGCAACACCACACCTTGATGCACTTCGCGATCGGTCACCATCCCGCCGAACTTGGCGCTCTCATCGAGCGGCAAGACATCGAGAACGTCGTGGTTTGCGTCGGGCTGCCAAGTCCGGCCGCGCTGCTCGAAACGCAACTTCGCGGGATCGAACTCAACCTGGCGGTTGGGCATTGTCGATACGGAGAAAACCAGCGGCGTTACTTTCTGGCCGACCATCTGTTGAACGGCTTCGGCAAACTCGGGTTTGTACGCCACCAGCATCGAGAGCTGAATGCGCTTGCTGTCATTGGCGCGCACGAAGAACGAAGTGATTTTATCCGCTTCAATTTTTTTCAAGTTCACCACGGGAACGCGATCAGCGGGGCGCGGCAAAACATTGTTGCGCTTGGGTGAAGCGGCCTCGTTACGAGGCATATCGACATCGACCGTGGCCGCGGCCAAAGCCGGCGTTGGAGCACTGGCTTTTGATCCATCCTGGCGGACCTGCATGGCCGGCAAGACCGGAGCAAAAAGCATTTGCGAAACTGCCCACACACAACCACCGACAACAACACGCTGAAGTATTCGCGTTTTCATTTTTGATCTCCTTAAGTTTGCCGGCTTCGTGCTTTGCTCTCTCACAGCCTTGTTTGAGTTATCGTGCAAGCTTTGAAGCTCTGGCATCTGCCAATTGTGAAAGCAACGAATATGCCATTCTCACAAAACAACGGAGCGATCAGCTTATTTGACAAGATTTCATGCGCTTACAAGCATGGCTGTTACACCTGTTGATGTACTCAGGTGGGCAAAACTTTGTTACTCGCGCGAACACCGTCTCAAGTGGAAACGAGACAGGAATGAGACAATGGCAAATTTCAAGAAACCAGGCGGGTGACCAATTTCAATTACACTTTTCGCGCGCAAGACAATGAAAGCAATAAGAACCGTTTGTAGCGCTTACAATTTCGTGGCTGTTGACATAATCACTCAACATAATAAAGAATCATGACTTCGGAAACACATGTGGCAACACGGTTTATTGTAATCATCGTTCAAAGTGTTGAAGATGGCCAGGCAGCTCGCTGGTGGCAAAACTATTCCGCCAGCGCTCTTTTGGCGCGGGCGAAAGTGTCCGTGATTTTGTCTCGAGCTAGCTTGCGGCAAGCAATTATGGCGCAAAGTTTTTGCACACCTCTGCGCAAAAATTTTGCCGAAGCACGC
>JBOHQZ010000769.1:0-3780 GCA_050732275.1 bacterium | reverse complement strand
CTCATTACCGCGCCGAACATCATTCAGTCCGTCTTCCGTGCCGCCGGCAGGGATATGCATGATTATCTCGATTTGGTCAAGCTCGATCCATATTATCGCATCTATTTTCACGACGGCGCTCAGATCGACTATTCCGGCTATGCCGAAGCGATGAAAGCGCAGATGGCACAGTTCAATCCCCGCGACGCTGCAAACTATGATCGCTTCATGCAGGATTGTCGGGGAATTTACAACGCCGTGATCACCGACGGCCTCGGCGCCACGCCGTTCGTGAAGCTGAAGACGATGCTCGATTTCATTCCGCGCGCGATGAAGCTGAAGGCACTCTACCCGGCGCAGTATTTTGTAAAACGCTATTTCAAAGATCCGCGCCATATTTTTACGTTTTCTTTTCATCCGTTGTTCATCGGCGGCAATCCGTTTCGCGCGCCAAGCGTATATTTAATGATACCCTATTTGGAAAAAGTGGGCGGCGTTTGGTTCAGCATGGGCGGCATGTACAGCTTGGTGGAAGCGTTCGCCCAGGTTTTCCGGGAACTGGGTGGACAAATCGAGACCAATGCCGAAGTGACCGAGATCGTGGTCAGAAACCACCGCGCAGTTGGCGCTACTGCGAATGGAAGGTTTTATGATGCTGATGCCGTGGTTTCGAACAGCGATTGGGCGCACACACATCTCGATTTGATCAAGCCCGAACATCGCCGCAAGTGGACGGATCGCCGCGTCAAAAAATTCGGCTATTCCATGAGCGCGTTTCTGCTCTATATGGGCGTGCGCCGGCAATATCCACAACTGTTGCATCACACGTTGATTCTTTCGGAACGATACAAAGAGCTGATCCGTGATATTTTTGACAAAAAGATTTTGGCTGATGATTTTTCGATGTACCTGCACGCACCGACTCGCACCGACCCCTCGATGGCGCCGGAAGGCTGCGAGAGTTTGTATGTTTTGATTCCCGTGCCGAATCTGGCTGGAGAAGTCGATTGGAAGCAAACGGCTCAGCCGTTTGCCGAAAAAATTTTGAAATTTCTTGAAGAAGATTTCGGCCTGCGGAATTTGTGCGCCAATCTCGACCTGTTCGAAATCTTCACGCCGGAAAATTTCAAGCAGAAGCAAAACGCTTATCTTGGCAGCGCCTGGGGCGTCGAGCCGAAGCTGACGCAAACCGCTTATTTCCGGCCGCATAATCGCAGTGAAGATGTCAAGAATTTGTACTTCGTCGGAGCTGGAACTCATCCAGGCGCGGGAGTCCCAGGAGTTTTGCTCACGGCGGAGGCGACGGAAAAGTTGGTGCTCGAAGATTTGGGGGTACCGAAGTTTCGTGCGCCCGTTGAAGATTTAATTGAAGAACAGATGGTTGAAATGTAATCCGTATTTCGTAAAACGTAACTCGTACAGTGTGTCTCGTTTAAGTCACGTTTTACGAATCACGTTTTACGTTTCACGCATTACTTTTAACCAGCAACGAGAAACGAGCAACAAGCAACCAGATGCGCTTCTGGCTCGAACAATCAAATCGGGCGGCTTTCGAGTATGCCCGCGAAATGACCGCCTATTATTCCAAGAGCTTCTATATTTCGGCCTGCATGCTGCCGTTGGAGAAGCGCTGGGCAACTTTTGCCGTTTATGGCTTTTGCCGTTATGCCGACAACTTGATCGACAACCGGCGCAATCGGCAAGCGACGGAAATTTTGCGCGAAGTCGAGTTCCTCGATCACGAGCTGGAAGTGGCCTATCGCACCGGCGAATCCGAACATCCGATCTTGCGGCCGTTTATCGTCGTCGCCGAGCGCTATGCAATCCCGATTGATTATCCGCTCGATTTGCTGCGCGGCGTGCAAATGGACATTCAAAACACGCGCTACCAGAATTTTGACGAGCTTTACGTTTTTTGTTATCGCGTCGCCGCCGTCGTCGGCCTGATGATGACGCATATTTTAGGCTGCGACGATGACGAAGCATTTGTGTATGCCGAGAAATTGGGCGTGGCAATGCAGTTGACGAATATCCTGCGCGACGTGCAAGAGGATAAAGACCTGGGCCGAATCTATCTTCCGCTCGACGAGCTGTGGGAGTTTGGTTGTAGTGAAAAAAACATTATCCAAGAGCGCATGACGCCGGCGTTTCGGGAGCTGATGCAGTTTCAAGTCAATCGCGCGCATTCGTATTACGACGCGGCGGCGGACGGCATTCCGATGTTGGAGCCGGATTCACAATTTGCGATTTATTCTGCCAGCCGCATCTATCGCGGCATTCTCAAGCGTCTCGAAGCTCGCGATTACAATCCTTTTCTCGGCCGCGTTTTCGTGCCAAAGCACAGAAAATTTGGCATTCTGTTACAGGAGGTATTGCGCACCAAAATCATCTCGGCACAGGAGCGTTTGGCGATGGCAACCGGAATGGGGCTGAGATAACGATCTCACCGCTTTGCACGAATCAAAAGAAAGCTCGCAACTTTTCAGCGCGGACTCGAACGAACGGGCGAGTTTTTACCGCAAGTAACTTTTCATATCATGGTGGAAGAGTGTTTTTTGCTTCGAGCACTTGGCTTGGTTTCAAAAAAATGTTTCCAACATGGCATGATCACGAATACCTATGATGCAACGGAATCCCACGATCAAAGCTTACAAATATCTTGATTTTTTGCTCTACGGTTTTAACTTGAACATTGATTGGACGAGCAATCTCAAGGAAACATAAAGTCCGGCTTTGGCAATGACAACATAAAGGCATGATCAAAGCGCAACACGCCGTGTGGGCGGATAGTATTTTTCTTCCTTACGTGAGCTGGCTTTTCAGGCGCCATTTTCACGCCATTCATTTGCTCGGCCAGGCTCCGGAGACGAATCCGGATTTGCCGTTGCTGCTTTTGCCGAATCACAGCACGTGGTGGGACGGGTTCTTCGTTTATCTGCTCAACAAAAAGCTCTTTCGCCGCAAACCGTATTTGATGATGCTCGAAGCACAGCTTTCCCGCTATTGGTTTTTTGCCCGCCTCGGCGCTTACTCGATCGACCCGCAGTCGTCCGGCGGCATTAAAGAATCAATAAAATATTCTATAGAAGTAATAAAACAGAAAATAATGCCAAAACCGCTTTTGTGCATTTTCCCGCAAGGCGAGCTGCTGCCCTTGGAAAAACGCCCGCTTGGCTATAAAAACGGCGTCGAAACCATTTTGAGCGGTTATGGCGGCAAGGCGAATTTTCTGCCGCTGGCGATCAAAACCGAATTTCTGCACGAGCAGCTTCCCGAGGCCTTTTTCTGTTTCGGCGAAAACCTCATCGCCAATAGTAAGACGTTTGCCGGCATGCAACGCATGCAAGAGATTGAAGAAGGCTTGCTGGACGAGTTGAGCAAGAGAATTTCCAAAGGCGAAAGGGGCACGATCCTGATGAGCAGGCACAAATCCGATAACACGAGTTTCGATGTTTTCAAATCAAAGGCAAGTCATTGATCATTTTTCTATATAGCATCATCGCGCTACTGGCAGTCGTGCTCGGCGTCACCATATTCAATGCGATCACCGCGCCCATGCTCAAAAACGCGCCCGCGCTTCACTCGACGCCGCGCGTTTCCGTGCTCGTGCCCGCGCGCAACGAAGAGAACAACATCGGCGCCTGTCTCAAGGGGTTGATTCAACAAGATTATTCCGCGCTTGAAATTCTCGTACTTAACGATGATTCGACGGACAAGACTGCCGAAATCGTGCAGGCGTTTGCCGCGCAAGATTCGCGTGTGAAACTATTTGAAGGCGCGACGTTGCCGACAGGCTGGCTC
>JBOHQZ010000768.1:0-3781 GCA_050732275.1 bacterium | reverse complement strand
TTGTATTTCACCCGCAACATGCAGCGCGAGACGCGATAGAAAAACTCGTCCGGCTTCGCGCCGATGTAAGGCCGATCCGCGGGATTCGCATCGATATACACGTAATCGCCGTCGTTGATGCCGAGATCGCGCGCCGCCTGCGGATTGATGTGGAGCTGATGCTCGCCCACGCAGGGCGCGCGTTTATCCAACCGATACGGATCGCCGAAATTGGAATCATACAGCATGTGCCAATCCACATTCGACCAGCCGCTGTGTACGCGATGTCTGGTCTTCGGCGTCAAGCAATAAAATTGGAAGCCTTTCTCCCACAGGAAATTCTTCGTCGTCTTCACTTGACTCCACGGCATTTTGACGTTGCGAATCGTGCGCTCATCCCAATGCTGCGCGGTCAACGGAATGCCGTAATCATCGGGACGAATCAACGGATTCGAACTCACGATCACATTCGGCAGATACGGCGTGGCTTCGGGTCCTTCACGATGCACAATGAAGTTTTCGCCGTATTCAATTGCTTCATTGATGTCGGCATACGCGTGCAAGCGGCCCGTGTCGGTGTGGAACGGCTCACTGTATTTGATCTGCTCGTAGAACGGAATGCGCGGATAGGTGCGGAATAAAAAGAGCGCGCCGCCGGAAGGCCCGTACTTGCCGGCCATGATGTCCGACAGCTTGTATCCCGCGGTCGTCGTGCTCGTATCCAGCAAACGCTGCAAATAAATGCTGCGTTTGCCTTCGTATTCAAATTTGAAATAATCCGTGAAACGTGTATCGCCGGTCGCTTTCGCCAAGCCCTTCGCGATGCCCGCGAGAATGGCGAGATCATCTTTGCTGTCGAAGACCGGCGGAATGCCGCCCTTCCAAATTTGCAGGAACGGATTGGAACAACTGCCCGTGACTTCCAAATCTTCAAACTCCAGCCACGAGTTCGCGGGCAGCGCGAGATCGGCATATTCAATCGACGCCGTCATCTGAATATCAATCGAAACGATCATCTCGATATTCGGATTGACGTTCTTGATCATCTCATACGCCCACTTCGCGTTGTTGATGAGATTGACATTGGTGAAAATCAACGCCTTGGTCGGCGTCGGCATGTGGGTGTTGCCGGTGAAATTTTTGCGGCCATATTTCGGCGTCTCGACGATCAGCGCTTTGTCGCCGTGGTTCCAATACGCCGGCTCTTCATCTTTTGTGTACGCATGCGCTTTGACAGTTTTGCCGCTCGCATTCGGATCAAGATTCGGCTCGAACGGATCTTCGGCAACCCAGCCTTTGAAACCGGGGCCAGTCCACGGCGAGCCTTGAAACAGCGCGGCTTTGTAATTGCCCGCCCACGTGTGGCAACCCGCGCCAGGCTTGCCGATATTGCCCGTGAGCATCAGCGGCAAATACGCGGCGCGATTCATCTCCGTCGCGTGGAACCAGTGATTGATGCCCTCGCCCTGATGAATCGCGACCGGCTTCATCGTGGCGATATCTTTGGCCAGCAACTCGATCAAATTCTTCGGGGCGTCGGTCATCTCGCAAACCGAAGCGAGATCGTAATCTTTCAGATGCACTTGATACAGCGTCCACAGCGTCGCGACTTCGATTTCTTTGCCATCGACGAGTTTGATTTTGAACGTGCCGTCCAACACCGGATCGATGCCCTTCTTCGCCAACGTTTCGCCAACGTCGTCGCGCGTGACCGCAGTTGCTTTGTTCGTTTTCGCATCCCACACGATGTAATCACCGAGCTTATCATGTTGCTCTTGGGTCATGCCCTGAATTTTCATCGAGGGGCCATCCGGTGCGAGATCGCTTTGGTAATTCGGAAAAACTTCGGCAGCGCGCAATCGTTTGAGATTATCTTTGCGCACCAGCAGTGGCAGATCGGTGAATTGCTTGACGAATTTTTCATCGTACCATTTATTGTCGATCATGATTTTGGTGACGCCAAGCCACAGCGCCGCATCGGTGGTCGGACGAATCGGAATCCAGTAATCGGCTTTCGTCGAAGGCGGGCCATATTCCGGCGCAATCACCACGATCTTCGCGCCGCGCTCCATACACTCGATGAACCAATGCGAATCCGTGAGCTTGTTCTCCACCAAGTTTTTGCCATCCATGATGATCAGCTTGGAGAAACGCAGATCGTTGAAATCGCAATCGGAGGCTTGCAGGCCGTGTACCCACGGTTGGCCGGGCGCTTGGTCGCCGTGCCAGGTATAATTCGACCAGTTGCGTCCAGCCAGCGCATGCTCGTGATCGACGCCGCGAATTTTCGCATCGAGCAGCGCCAGCGAATTGTTGAGGCGATACATGCCGTATTTGCCCATCACGCCCAAGAGGCCCATGCCGCCTCGCATCTTCACACAACGCGTGCCTGCACCTTGTGTCGCTTTCACCATCTCCGGTTGATAGCCCTGCGCCAGCAAACGCTTCGTGCCGTCATCACCACTGTAGCGCGTAGAAATGGCGACGAGCGCTTTGGCGATATTATCGGACGCATCTTCCCAGGAAATTTGCACAAACTCATCATCACCGCGACTGTCAAATTTATATTTTGATTTTAATTCCGGCGTCAGCTCGGGAAATCCCGCATCGGCCCACGCTTTCCAGCCTTTGCGCACGATCGGATGCTTCAAACGATACGGACCGTAAATGACGCGATGGAAAGTGTAGCCTTTGGCGCATTGGCGCGGGTTCCAATTGTTCGTCGCATGATTACCGTAAATGTCGCTGTAATTTTGATAATCATACGTCGCGCCCATGCGGGTCACGATGCCGTTGCGCACATACGCGCGCACGCGGCAGGCATGCGTATCGTTCGGCGAGCAGACCCAATCGAAAAACGAATCATATTTGTATTGATCGCGATAAATCTTCTCCCAATTGCGATTCACCGAACCGGCCAAGGGATTTTGATCCGGATCAGCCGTGGCGAGAAGATTCAACGGCAGACCCATATTGAGAACAGTGGTTCCCGCGCCAACGCCCATCCAACGCAGGAAGGCGCGGCGGTTCATGTTGCCGAAATCATCCATCGTGTGTGACATAAATTTCTCCTCTCAGAAGATGGATCAATGGATCGTTGGATTTCTGGATTAATGGATTGGTGGATTAAGCGCCTGGATTGATGGATCATTGGATCGATGGATTAATGGAATTGCCACTGCTCCATTACTCCAACAATCCAATAATCCATTCATCCATCAATCCAGTCGTTTAACAGCCGCCGATTTATCGGATAAAATTGTCCTTTTTGTGATGAAAATAAAATTGGATGCGAGTTGTGCTTGCAAGAAAAGTGCCTACAAATTTCAGACAAAGAGGTCTAAATTTTTATAAAGTTAGCGCAGGAAGGTGTCGTCCGGATATCCCCATTTATTCGCAAAATTGCGAAAATCGGATGAAAAATTCTTAAATTTGAAAACGCGGATTGGATAGATGAGGGTGGACAACACGGACTGTTTGGACAAGCGCGAATTTGATTGTTACAAAAATTTCACGAAACCTCAACAAAAATTTCTTGACAAAATAATATTTATTTGTTAAATTTCCGGCGCAACTTGGGCCGGCATCTTAGGAAAATACATAAAAGCAGGGTTGTGGGGTGAGGCGGGGAAGCCTCAACTCTCAACTCTCAACTCTCAACTCTCAACTCTCAACTCTCAACTCTCAACTCTCAACTCTCCTTTAGGGCAGGAGATCTGTTTGAGCGTTTTTTGCGAGGTTGGAATTTTTTTTCTAAAAAAAGCAAAGAACGTTTCAAACGTGCCAAGGAAAGGGATTATGG
>JBOHQZ010000767.1:0-3784 GCA_050732275.1 bacterium | reverse complement strand
GCTTATGCTGATAAGACCGGCAACGATCTCATCGGTAATCTTCAATTTGCCGAAGGGCACACGATTCCCAGCCAGCTTGCGCCCGCCTCGATGAATAACGAATTGCGTCGTGCCGACGAAGCCCCCAAAAATCGCCGCCTTGCAAAATTACTCTTCTATCGCCTTCGTTCCATGCGGCGATGGTTGCTCCAACATTCACACTTCTACGGGCGTATTGAGCTGATGATCGGGCAGGAGCATTCTAGTTGGCTCGGACGCTGGCAGGCCGAATCCAGCCGGTTGCAGATTGAACGAGGCTGGGGGATCACGCAGGAATGGTTGTTGCGCTTTCAAGCATTAGCGAAAAAGCAGAATTTTGCCCTGGTTTTGTTGCATATTCCTTTTGCTAATTTTTCCAGCGATGAAAATGTGCAAATGAACCGGCTTCTCAAAGATTTTGCGACAGCGCACAATATTGGTTTCGTCGATCAGCTTTTGCCGGCCATGAGCAATAGCCTATTGCAACCCCGAGAGTTGTATTTTTTGCTGGATGGCCACTGGCGACCTCGCGCACATGAGCTTTGTGCTGAAGTCTTAGCCGATTTTTTGATTATACATCATTTGTCGTCAACACTGTTGCATGATTAGCCGTCTCAACAACTTTGCCGACGCCACTATTTCTGAATCTCCTTTCGAAGAGACATTGTACGATGTCTCGGTCGTCATTGTCAACTACAACGTGCGGGAGTTCTTGCGGCAGAGCTTGCTATCTCTTCGCAAAGCGCTAGCTGAGCTTTCGGCAGAAATCTTCGTGGTAGACAATGCCTCGACTGATAGCAGCGTCGAAATGATGCGGCGTGAATTTCCCGAAGTGAAGCTCATCGCGAATCGCGAGAACCTCGGGTTTGCCGCCGCGAATAATCAGGCGCTGCGACAAGCGCGTGGCCGGCTGGTTGTATTGCTCAATCCCGACACCATCGTGCAAGAGGACACATTTGTTGCCATTCGCGATTTTATGGACAGGCATCCGGACACCGGCATGGTCGGGTGCAAAGTTCTCAACCCCGACGGCACGTTGCAGCTTGCTTGCCGGCGCAGCTTTCCAACGCCCTGGGTTGCCTTCACACGCCTTTCGGGCTTGAGTCGGCTTTTTCCTAATAGCCGCTGGTTTGGCCGTTATAATCTGACGTATCTGCCTGAAGACGAAACGGCGGAAGTCGAGGCCATCTCCGGCTCTTTTATGGCGGTGCGGCGCGAAGCTCTCGCCAAAGTCGGAATGTTGGATGAAGCATTCTTCCTTTATGGCGAGGATCTCGACTGGTGTTTTCGCATGCGCCAGAGCGGCTGGAAGATTCATTATTTTCCGGGAACACAAATCGTCCATTTCAAGGGTGAAAGCGCTAAACAAAGCGGGCTGGACAATCTGAGGCTGTTCTATCAGGCCATGGGCCTGTTTGTGCGCAAGCATTTTCGCCCCGCCGCCGCTTTTAGCTTTTCTAAAAGAACCCCCGGGCTTTTTCTTTTGCCTTATTGGTTGTTGCACGTGGCGATTTGGTTTCGCGCCGCCATCGCTTTTGCCCAATCTCTCGTCCGCCGGCTCGCCGCGCCGATGTTTGATCTCGCCGTGATGCAGCTCAGCATGTTAGCTGCAGTGTGGTTGCGCTTCGAGAACGTGAATGTGTTTAACAATTTTCTTATCGTCGATTTCGTTTACTCGTTTATCTGGCTCGTTTGCCTGGCGCTCTTCGGGTGCTATCGCCGCGCGACTTATTCAGCCTCTCAGGCTTTTGCCGCCACGACGATTGGATTTTTAATCAACACCAGTCTGACTCATTTTTTTAACCAATACGCTTTTTCACGCGCGGTGGTGTTGATCGCCGGACTCATGAATATCGTGCTGCTGTCGGCCTGGCGCCTGGCGGTAAAAGTATCGCACCATCATCTCGGGTTCGGGCCGTTTAAAGGCCCGCTCGGCCAAACCCTGCTCGGCCAGCGCACGGTGATCGTCGGCGATTTTGCTTCAGACGGGGCTTTGGTGGAAAAGCTGAAAATGAACGGCAACTACGATCTGTTAGGTTTGGTCAGTCTTAACGGCGATGAGGTGGGGAAATTTTATGCCGGCCTGCCGGTGCTTGCGAGTTTGGAACATTTCGATGAGTTGTTGCGCGCCGAAAATCCCGAATCCCCTTTGAAATTTATTAAAGGAAAAGCGGGACGCATTCAGCACGTGATTTTCTCCACCCAGCGCATTCCCTTTGGCCGCATTCTCGAGGTGATGTCGCGGTCGCGCGAAGCGGGGCAACGCTTGAGCTTTAAGCTGGTCCCGAGCCACCTCGATGTGATCATCGGCAAATCCGGCATCGACCAAGTGACCGAAGTGCCGCTGCTCGAAATTGAAAACCGCCTGGCAAAATTTGGGCCGGCTTTGGCAAAAAGGCTGTTTGACGTGACGCTCGCCGGTTTTGCCCTGCTCATACTATCGCCGCTGGTTTTAGTGATGTGGCCGTTTTTCGGCAAGTTGCAGTCTCGTACGATATTGGTGCCTGCTGACCGATCGATTCGTCTTTGGCAATTCTCACGCGGCGGCCGATTCGCCAAGTGGCCATGGCTATTGGCGATTTTTTCTGGAAAATTGAGCTGGGTTGGTTTGGAGATTCCGTCGAATAATGAATCTGGCGTGTCACATATCGGGATCGATTTGCCGCTCGGCCTCACCGGCTTGGCGCAAATCAGTCGTCATGCCCAGCTGTCGCAAGAGGAAAAAAACCGGCTTTACCTTTATTATGTGACGCATTACAGCCCGCTGTTGGATTTGGAGATCCTTTTCCGAAAAATGTTTGGGATCTGAGCATTTCCACTTGCTCGAAGAACGCCGTTAAATTAGATTGACTTTTGCCTTATGCGAGTTTATTTTAGTAGCTCGACTTTATGAAGAGAAAGAAAAAAGCCCATGGCCGGATTCGTATTAGAATTTGAAAAACCCCTCGTCGAGCTTGAAAGGCAGATCAGCGAAATGCGCCAAAATGCGGCGACGGAAAAAGCTGACTTGCAGAGCGAGATCAAAAAGCTGGAAGAGAAGGCCCGGCGTTTGAGCGAGCAAATTTATTCGAGCTTGACGCGCTGGCAGCGCGTGCAGTTGGCGCGCCACCCGCAACGTCCCTATACGCTGGATTATATCGAGCGGATGATGGCCGATTTCGTCGAGCTGCACGGCGACCGCGCTTTTGGCGATGATCCCGCGCTTATTTGCGGCACTGGGCGGCTCGGTCCGAAAAAAATTTTCATCGTCGGCCAGCAAAAGGGCCGTGACACCAAGCAAAAGCTCTATCGCAATTTTGGCATGCCGCATCCGGAGGGCTATCGCAAAGCCTTGCGTGTGATGAAGCTGGCGGCCAAATTCCGCCGGCCGATCATTTGCCTGGTGGATACGCCGGGAGCTTATCCGGGCATCGGCGCCGAAGAGCGCGGCCAGGCCGAAGCCATCGCGCGCAATCTTTTTGAAATGTCGCATTTGCCGGTGCCGATCATCATCGTAATTATCGGCGAAGGTGCCAGCGGCGGCGCGCTCGGCATTGCGGTCGGCGACCGGGTGCTGATGATGGAAAACACCTGGTATTCGGTGATTTCGCCGGAAGGCTGCGCGGCAATTCTTTGGCATGACAGCACCAAAGCGGAACAAGCCGCTGAGGCAATGAAGCTGACGGCCGGCGATCTTTTGCAGTTGGGCGTGATCGACGACATCATTCGAGAGCCGCTTGGTGGTGCGCACCGGGACCACGAGGCTGCAGCGAAAATTCTCCAAGGG
>JBOHQZ010000766.1:0-3799 GCA_050732275.1 bacterium | reverse complement strand
GGGCCAAAGAGGCCGTGATGACCCATGCCCAATGAGCACGCGCTCGTAATTAGAATTAGACCATCTTCTTTCAAATAACTCGGCGGCGCGGTGTGGTGGAACATCAACGCATTCTCGGCTTGCAGCAGCTCGTCGTCTTTGGGATAGGCGTTGAGAATCGCCACGTCCAACGGTTCCGCGGGCAGACGAGTCGCATAAACTTCACGCGCAAACTCGGCGGCGCGGCGATGCGCGGCTTCGAGATCGCCAACAAAAAGGCCGGCAATCTCGCGGCGGCTGTTCACCACGACGTTGATGCTGAGCTGGACGCCAACGTGACGAGCAACGCGCTCGAACTCGGCGCGAAAGCGATTGCCTTCCAACGTGCCGGCTTTGCCGCGCAAGCCCATGAGCACGGCTTTGTGCGTCCATTCGATACTCTCGATATTCGAGAGTCCGGGGAGAACCATTTTGGCGCCGCCGCTGAAGCCGGCAAAGGCGTGCGGCACCACGCTGCCGAGCAAAATTTTGAGATCGGCCTCGGCAAACGTGCGGTTGATCAGCACCGGCGTCTGCCCGACTTTCACGCCGATGTCAACCAAATTGTTCTGGCAATCATGATTCTCCACGCCCACGCGGCGCATCACTGCGGCGCCGACTTTGCGGATGATTTCGTTCGGTGTCAGCGCCGTATGCGAGCCGAGACTGATGATGATCGTGAATTGTTCGTCACGCACGCCGCATGCTCTAAGCATCTCGAGCAGCGCCGGCAAAATCAAGCCGGCAGGCGTAGGCCGGCTGAGATCATCGATGGCAATGGCGACGCGCTTCTTGCCTTCGCCGAGATGGAAAATCGACGGCGCGCTGATCGAGTGCATCAATGCCGTGACGATTGCCTCTTTCAACATCGCCGGCGCATCGGCCATCGCGAACACTTCAACCGGCCAATGATCGGGAAAGGTGATGGGCAACTTCTTGTCGCCAAACCAGGCGCGCCAGGGTAAAGCGAAGCTTTGCATCATAAGTCCGACGCAAGTCGTAATGCGTTAAACGTAATGCGTAATTTACGTTTTACATCTTACGTTTCACGTTTTATCCTTTAATCCTTTGCTCGACAAACTTGGTAATCGCATCGACCGACTCAAAATTTTCCGGCATCAGCTCTTCTTCGTCGATTTTGAGATGATACTTCTCTTCCAAAAAGCTGATCATGTCGAGCATGCGCAAGGAGTCGATGATGCCTTTTGTCAACAGATTGTCGGAATCGGTGAAACTGACGCCTTTTGGCGCACTGTTTTTCAAAAAACTACGAACGTCGGAACGAATATCCATCATCATCCTCAAATTTATTTTAGTGAAGTCGGACTTGCGCGCCGCGATCTTTCAAATTTTGTAAAGTCTTGCTGCGCAAGTCCGACTTCGCCAGTTTTCAACATATAAACGGCCTTGCCACTAGGATTGTCGCGAAACCACATCGTGCCGTTGGCGCTGACCGAACCATTGGCAAACGGTACACCGTTGCGGGTAATCCGATACGGAGTGCCGGGTGGTAAATTGACAAGCAAATGCTCGACCTCCGCATTCCCCTCAATCGTCCACTCCGCTTCATCGAGCACGTTTTCATTTTTGGAAAACAAAACGACATGCGCATCTTTGATATACGTCCCGCAAAACTGCGCGCCGCTCAGGTCGGTGGCATCGGCCATTTGCTGCAATGTATTCGCATCGCCAATTTGGAGCACAGTGAGAAAAACATCATACGGGCGCGGCACTGCCGGCTTGATTTCAATCCGATAGCTGCCGCCCCAATTCGCGGTCAATTCATTAAACGGCGCCCGCAACGAGATGTCATTGTAATCTGCGTCAGTGAACCAGTACGACGACGGCCCGCCGACGCGAACCAATTTCACCTCGTTGGGAAAAATCGCTTTCATAAACAGGCGGCCGTGGGCGTTGCCGTACATATTGGTGACGCGCATGGTGCGGCCATTGGTTGACTCGGAAATTCCCTCGTTTACCACCGTCCACGTGCCATCGGTGATTTCCGGTTTGAATGACGCGTGCAACATGAAACACTTCTCGTATTCCGCTTTCAGCGTGTTGACCTTGTCGGTGATGATCACGTATTCCTGATCGTTCGGCGCAGCCGGATTCGGCGGTCGCAGATAGACAAATTCGCGGCGCACCATATTCACGGTGTTGCCGTCGAGATAAGAGCGGGTGTAATTATAGTTGATGTAATCGTATTGTCCGGGCACCGATTCAAAAGCTTCGAGATCGCCGACGTGATTTTTGCCGCCGGGCTGGTAAGCCGGGTCCGTATAAATATCCGCGTCGCCTTCCACATCCATTTGGTAATCGAGCAAGTCATTGCCTTTTTCCTCGGGATTGCGCACGCCGATGACGTTGTGATTGATGGTGGCGCGGCTGTATTTTGATTTGCCCATATCGAAGCCGCCGCCTTTATCGACGCCGGCATCGAGCGCGAGCGGGCCGAATTTTTCAATAGTAAAACTGGCTTGGTCGAGATGGCTGTGGGGATTGATCCACCATTTCATCGCCCAGAACGTCACGCGCGAGGCTGCATCATCCCAGCTCGAGCGCATCACGATTTGGCCGAGGCCGAGCTTTTGCGTCAACGGCAAATTGAGCTGCTGCGGTGATCTAGCCGGAACGTCTTTGTGCCCCCAAATGAAATCATAAAACAACGAATAAGCGCGCGGATCTTCTTTGAGCTTGCTGTAATCGCCATAAGTATCCAATTGCCATTTCGCCAAAGCCGCCATGTCCGGCTCATCTTTGGCGAGTGCGGCGCAGGTCGTAATCAAGCTGCGAGTGTAACTTTCGCGGACGACTTTTTCGAGCTGGCCGGCGTCGTTACGGCTGAGAATATATTCGCCGTCGATTTTGTGCGGAATGATGTTGCACAGAAACTGCAAAGGATATTGGCGAAACCAGCTACAGGTTTTGAAAAAATTCGTTCCCAGCGCCGTGCTCGCCGCGGCCGCAAACATTTTGGCATTGGTAAAACTGAGATATTGATAATTCCAACCCTCGCTCCAGCCGGAGGAATTTTCCATCAAATACGTGGCGGTATCAAAGGCGCGGTCGATGAACATCGCCTTCATGAAATTGAGCATCTCTTGCGCTTTGGTATCATACGGCTCGCCCAAGCCATCGCCCCAAATCGTGATAGCGCCAACGCTGCCGTGATGCATGTGCCCGAGCAATTGATTGGAAAGCTGCACGTGCTGGCCGGGATTGGCGTCCTTTTCGCGTTTCTCGTAAAGATTGATCAAACCTTGCGCGATATTTGTTTTCTCGGTGGGCGAGAGCATCGGAAAGCACCAATCGTAGACGCACGCAAGCGCCAGATTGATGAAGCCGCCGGCGACGCTGCGCAAGGCGTGTGAATAGTGGCCGTCGGTGTAGCCCCGAATCGCGGCGATGTGCAACGCCAATGCAATGGCGCGGCGGCCGTATTCCTGCCGCGTGTGGCCGAAACGGAAACTCGGCATTTTGCCGGGATCCATGAGATAAAGAAAGGCAAAATTCCGCGCGTCGGCAAATTTGTAGTTCTGCGGCATACCGTCCAACGGCTCGTCGAACAGCCCGTCCATTGTCGTGATAAAATTCTGAAACTCGGCAGCGTAAATCGTATTCAAACGCTGGCGCATTTCCGGCACCGTCTCGGCGGTGAAAAAGAGCCGGGGATGAACTTTGCGCGCCAGCGGGCTGCCGGCGGGCGGCGTGTAAGTCGGCAGTTCCTGTTTGGGTGAATTTTGAGCCAGTCCGCATGCAAAAATGGACAGGGCGGCAG
>JBOHQZ010000765.1:0-3800 GCA_050732275.1 bacterium | reverse complement strand
ACGCGCCGAACGCCAAATTTATCCGCCAACCAGCCGGAGAAAGGTTGGCCGATGACCAAGCCTAGCGCCATCAAGCCGACGATGTGCAGCGACTCGCTGCGGTTCAACCCGAGGCGCTGGCCTTCAACCGGATACGTGCCGGAGATCGCCGTATCCAGCGAGCCGAAAACCACCGCGCCATACAGCGCGATCCACAGCGGCCGCCAATCGAATTTTTTATCAGTTGCAAGAGGTGTTTCAATGGAATTGGTTCTCGTTTGCGGCAAAGGATCGCCAACTTCTCCGCGCAAGCCGCGATAAGCGATCAACGCGATTCCGATGCCAATCGCAGCAACCAGCGCGAAGCACCATAAGCCCATCGTTTCATAAGCGAGATCGCTCCCGAAAACGCCGAGCATAAATCCGACGCCAAGCGATGAGCCATACGCCGCCATCATGCGGCCACGAATTTTCTCCGGCACGCCGCGCAAGAGCGCCACCTCCGCGGCGACAAACGTCATCGTTGCCGCAATGCCAAGTCCAAAACGAACCGGGAAGAGCAAAACTTCCTCGGTTGCCAACGCCAAACCGAGCCCGGCAAAACCGAGAGCTTGGCCGAGGATGCCGAGCGCGTTGATCCGCCGCGTGCCGTAACGCTCGACTAAGCGGCCCACATGCGTGCTCGAAATGGCAATGCCCGCGGCCAGAATCGCGGTGACGCCACCGGTAAAATATTCGCTGAAGCCGCGAATCTCAAGAATGGCGGAAACCAACGGCGCGACCGCGCCGAAGCTGGTGCCGACCAGCAGCATCGAGCCGATCAACGCAATGACGGCGTGGGTGGACAGAATCAGTTGTTTGTCCTTTATTGGCGGGATCGTGGAGGTTTCTTCAAGTCGCAAGATCAGGCCACCGCCTTTGTATTCTCGTCCCAAGTATTCATCGCCGCGTGCAGCGCCGGATCGGCGCTCAATTTGCGGAGCACTTCGTATAAATGCGCGACGAGCGGGCGCAGCTCGTGCAACGTTTTCTCGTGCAAAGACGCGGAAAGAAGCTGGAGGGTTTCCAGGAAGCGCAGCCAGCACGGCATAATCTCGAAGGTTACCGTCGCCTTGTAAGATTGATCGTTGAGGAAATGGAATAGCCCACTCAAGAAGTGATCAAACGTCTCGCGGTCCGGGCAAAGCCAGTTGACCGAATTTTCATCGCCGCGCATGTAAAATTCCGGCGGGCGCGTTTTCGGTTTGGGCTTATTGAAAGCCGCCTCGATCATGCTCAGGCGCGGCTCCAGTTTGCCGGCCAGGCGCTCGATGACGTAGTTGACGATCTGCTCGCGCCCCAATTCGGATTTGGTCAGCGGCATATTTTGCTCCCGATACAAATAGTTCTGAAATTCCAGGCTGAGATCGAAGAGATTTTGCTGAATCGGTTTTGGTATCTTGATGCCTTTGTCATCATCATGCCTATCGCGCGGTTGGCGCTTTCCCGGCTTGAACGTGAAGTCCTCGCGCGTCCACTGGCGGCTGGGATGGCCGGAAAGGATGGCAATGAATTTGTTGATGCGCTCGGCATCGACCTGGCTGTAAAACCTTATGCGTTCAAACAACTCCGCATCGCCAGCGGTTGCCGCCGGATGCTGCTCGACATAATCAAAAACTAAAAATTCTACTGCTTGGTCGGCGAACTCATCGACGCCCCACGGCACAATTTCTCCGGAATGATTAACCAGCGGCCAGCCAATATGCATGGCGTCGACGAGCGTTGACAACCGGTTGTGATACGCCAATTGATTGACGACGTTGTTGAATGTGTCGATGTCCCGGCCGGCGCGCGTTGCCAGCTCGTTCACGAATGCGGGAATGCGCTCGAAGCGGCCGGCCACCACGGCATTGTCGATGCGATTCTCCAAATAAAAATGCGCGCTTTTGGCATACACTTTTGGCAAACGCTCGCGCAGTTGCTCCACCAACGCCTCGTAACGGTCGCGCTCATTGTGTTTGGAAGTTTCCTGGCGCAGCGTGTCGAGCATGTCGAACGCCATCTGATCATCCATCAATTGCGGCTCCTCCACCGTCTTGATAAAAAGAGCGACTTTGCCTTCGTAATTCTGCTTCTCAAACTCTTTCCAACGCTGGCTCGCCGTCTGCTCATCGATCTCTGGTGCCAGATCATCTTCATCATCATCATCATCATCATAGTCGTCATCATCGAATAGCTCGAGGTCCGTCTGGTTCTTATCTTTCGGCACCGGCATCGGAGACGGCGAATCGTCCGGTTGAGATGTCATGTCATCTTCGGCTTCATCGCCATCGGCGAAATCCTCGTCATATTCAAGCGCCTGCTCCTGCTCGGCGCGGCTGGCGGCTTCATCTTTTTCTAAGCAGCACTTTTTGTACTTCTTGTCACTGCCGCAATGGCAGGGATCGTTGCGGCCAAGTTTCATGTTCGCTCCTCTCCTCGATTAGCGTTCGTAGCTACGCCTTCTCCGCCCCGCAACCTTACGAAACAAGGAAAGGCGGAGCGGGGTAGGCGTCAAGCCTGTGAACAAGGGAAATGCTTCATTAAAAGCAAAAGTTTTCTTGATTTCAATCTTCCAATGCCTGAAGGTAACACTACAAACCCACTAAAATACATCCCACTTATCGCCGTAATTTTTGATCAGGTATTTCTTCCAAATCTCAACCAGCCAGTCACGTCCCATTTCTTCCAGGTACCAACTAAAGCTTGAAAAGAAGCGAAAGCTTGGGGAAAACCGGCACATAAGCCAGCACGTGATAGTGATTGGCCAGAAATACCCAAGCCGCCACTTCAATTTCAAATTCCTGAAATTTTTCCAAGGTTCGCTTTTGAAACTCCGTGCGCCGTTTGGCGCTGACCATAATGTGTCGGTGCTCAAAGTTAGCTGCGGTGAGCAGGTAATAAGTTTTCTCTTTCAAAGGATGTGGCGGCGAGTGCAAGGGATATCCTTTGGCAGCGCGCAAGCGAACGATGGCATCTCGTTGCTCTGGCGTCATGTGGCGATAGTCGTAAAGCATGGCTATGCTCCCAAGTGCAAGGTTCGTTACTAATCACAGTGCGAAGTTCTTTAATTTATGATATTGTTCGGAGCAGCTATTTACAAGAGGTTCGGAATATCGAAATTAAAGTAATTCATGCTCGAAGTAATATGTCTTTAGGCTTTATGATTAGCGCATCGGAATAAAAAGCTCATTGGTTATCAAAACGATCTCTGAATTCCCACGCTCAATGCCTAAAGGCATCACTACAAAAGGTTCGTAGTTTCGCCTTTAGGCGTCGTGCGTGAGAACAAACGCAATGCTTCATGAAAAACAAAGGTCTTCTTGATTCCAAACTCCAATGCCTGAAGGCATCACTACAAACGTAATTTGTGCCGTTGCGCGCGGGAAGCTATTGGTTGCCGGCAACAGCCAGGTTAAAAAATCAAACGTGCGGGTGAAGATCGGCATTTCTTGATAAGCCATAGCGCCACATCCATAAGTTTGGCATGATTGTTTTAATGATTTACCTTGCGCTGATATACTCGTTTAGGGTTATTTTGTAACGGTCATTGCGAGCGCTTCTCAGCCTACGGCCGTAGGCGAAGCAATCTCTTGAATATCAGTAGATTGCTTCGGCAAAAAACGCCTCGCAATGACTCATATTCCAACCCGCAACGAGTAGATGTCATCCTGGAAGGATCTTTTTTGTATTGAGCACGGTGCTGGCGCTAAATAAGGATTCTTTCAGAATGACAATTTACTTGGAAGCGATGAGGTTTTGCAAAAATGTCGCGACCAAAGGGGGCTGCGCCCCCTCTGGAC
>JBOHQZ010000764.1:0-3809 GCA_050732275.1 bacterium | reverse complement strand
TCTCGTCAGTAGAATCGTCGAGCACCTGAATTTCGAGCAAGTGGCGCGGATAATCCAGCCTCGTCACCGATTCCAGCAATCGCTCGACGACGTACATCTCGTTGAAGAGCGGAAGCTGAACGGTGACGCGCGGCAGCTCGCTTTCAGCGAAACGACGTAGGGGCTGCGGCTTTACATGACGGTAGCGCCAGAACTGATAGACCATTCGCAGGCGATAAACGCCCAGAGTGGCGAGCAGCGCCAGGATGGCGAAATAGAGAATGATTATCGTCCAGTCGAACGCGTCGAGCGAATAGAGAAAACTGATGTTGTCGCGTCCGTGCCGCATAATCGGATGGATCAGGTTTTTCACATGTTCCGGACTCGGCGGCTGTAGTAGAAGCGTTAGAGCAAGGCTCATAGAGTTCGTTATTGGTCCTCGTTCGTAATTACTGTGCCTGTCAAAGACTGCGAGCAACAGGCATGGTAGCCGTTCGTCGCTCGCTGTCAATCCAATACGGCGATTGGCCCAGGGCTTTTGCAAAGTCGTTATTGCCGGCTTCTCCTTGACAATCACTCGGCTGATTCTTCGGTAAAGAAGAGGAAGCAAAAAAGGCAAGAAGGAGCAAAAAACTGTAGTTTCCCGGAAATTGATTGGGAGAAAATTGAATTAAAAATTGACCCCCTCTGTGTAGAGCGACACCTGTAAATCCAAGTAATGCAATACATCCTTCAGCAAATCCGGCAAAGAAGTGAGGTGAAAGCTTGTCTTGCCTTGCAACTCCATCTTTGTCAGCGTGATCTCCGAACGCGCAACAGCAGCCAATATCGCGACGGTCGTTGGCGTGGGAGTCGCCCTTTGTGGCAATCCAGAGTAGAGGCCTTTGATTTGCTCCTTCTTTTCCTTCAAGCCGCTTGCTACTCGGAACTCAATCACCGACTCGATTCGAGCTGCGAGCGTCAACAGATAGGTCAATCCGGCAATTTGATCGTCGTTGCGGACAAAGAGCCTGTCAATGCCGATGGGCTGCGACTTGAGCCGATGATAGTTCCGCTCTCCGCACCAGTTGCTTCGGTAATGCGTGATGCAGGTCTGGAGTGGGATGGCCGCCGGAGCATTGGTCAATTGCACACGCCAGCCCAGTTGCTTACGTTTGGCAGCGATCGCTTCCTGATCACGTGTGACCTTGCTGATTCGGCAACGTCGCTCAATGATTTCCTCTCGCTTGCTAGAGGTTGTGGGACGCCCGCGCCCGGTGTAACGGTATTCGGTTTTTTGCTTAACGTCCCATTCGACCCTCAGCAATCCTTCAGCGCCGTGTTGTTTGAGTATTGCCTTGACAGCGTCCTCCAGCTTGGCTTCATCGCGAAACTGGCGGCGTCCTTGCTTAGGTGTCAGCTTGAGCAATTCGGCTTTCGCCAATTTGAGATGTTTGTCGAGGTCCTTGACTTGCTGCGCCGTGCGCGCATCAGAGCGGTAAATTTGAACACGCTCGCTCCAGGTGAAAGGCTCCACCGCGCCGTCTTTGCCCGCTGTCAATTCGGCGGCGCACTGACGCTCAAACTCGTATCCGCGCCCAATCATTTCATCCTCCTCATTGTAGAGCCGGAGGGTCGGCTGCGCGCCGCTGATGGCATCCTCAATCCATGTGGGAAACGAGACAGCCGTCTCACCACTCAACGGGGCGGCCACCAAATAGTAATCGCCATCACGAGCAATCGTAGCGCGGGTCACAAGCGCCGCCATCTTCGTGTCGCCGGAATAAAGCATCCCTGTGCGATTGAAGATCGCACGCGCACGCGCAATGATCGGCAGATACAAAACGTCATCAGCAGTGTTTCCGCTGACGACCTGCGTGACTGCCAAGTGGCCGTGCGGATGAGTCGCCACCGTCATCAATTTCAACTGCGCCAGATCGGGACGGTGATCCTTGCTATGCCCTCTCTGCATCAACCCGTCGGTTTGTGGTTGGTGATAGCCGCAGGCAGTCGTGCTGTCAACGTGGGCGCTATAAAGACCGCCCACACTCTGCATTTCAAGCTGATAGACAAAGACGCTCTGTTTCCAGAGTGCATCCTCGAATCGCTCCCATCGCTGCGGTTTCGAGAGGCGCGAAAGCAAGCTGCTGAGCCGATTGTCATTGAACTCGGAAGACTTGAAGTCTTGTTGAGTGAGGCTAGTCAGCAGCGCCTGATACCGCGCCACCCATTCTTCAACTTTGTATTTCGTGTGATCGGATTGCGAAAGGATGAAAGTCAACCAGATGGTCAGCATCCATCCACCACTCAATCCCGTATGCGATCCGTGATCACCAATCTCGCGATCGTAAAGTTGCGCAATCCCCATTTGCTTCAAAACACTGAGCAACAGGGGAATCGCGTCAAGCCGTATGTGCGTCATTATTGGAGATTCGCTCATGACCCAATAATAACGCGGGCGTTATGCAAAGGCGCTTCCTAGGTAATTCAGTTGGCGCCGTTAAACCTTATAAACAAATGGTTTATGCAATTCGCATAATTCGGTTTTCTGGCAATTCAATTTCCGGGAAACTACAGAAAAAGGCAAAAAGGCCTTTTTTGCTCTTTTTGCTCCTTCTTGCCCTTTTTGCTTCTCGCCTTGCATTATGCGTTGAGACGCCAGGGAAGCCGAGATCGACTCACAGATAAACTCTCAGTGAGGACTTTGCAAAGGCCCTGGTCACACACATCAGGAGATCGAAGCATGCAAAAAATCGCTTTATTGATTCTGCTACTGGCCTGCTTGCCAATTAACAGTCAGAGTTTGTCGAATTGCGAGTCGCCGGCGCAAAGCCAAACACAAGTCGTCTTGCTGGGCACGGGAACGCCGAACGCCGACCCTGACCGTTCAGGCCCGGCGGTGGCCGTCGTCGTCAACGACACGCCCTACGTGATTGATTGCGGCCCCGGAGTCGTTCGCCGCGCCACGTCCGCCGCCCGCAAAGGGATCAAAGGGCTGGCCGTCGAAAAGCTGCGCCGGCTTTTCATCACGCACCTGCATTCCGATCACACTGTGGGATTACCAGATTTCATTTTCACTCCGGCGGTGCTTGAACGCGATGCGCCGCTCGAAATTTACGGCCCGCCCGGAATCAAAAAGATGACCGATCACATCCTCAAAGCCTACGCCGAAGACATCAACATCCGGTTGCGTGGGCTGGAGCCGAGCAAGCCGCGAGGTTATATCGTCAACGTTCACGAAATCAAAACGGGCGTGATCTATCGCGACGAGAACGTGACGGTCAAGGCCTTCCCGGTCAAACATGGTTCGTGGAAACACGCGCTCGGATTTCGATTTGAAACTCCCGACCGCGTGATTGTCATTTCGGGCGATTGCGCGCCGAGCGAAAGCATTGTTGAAGCTTGCAACGGCTGCGATGTGTTGATCCATGAGGTATATTCGATAGCCGGGTTCGCGCGCCGCCCGCCCGAATGGCAGCGGTACCATTCCAGCTTTCACACGTCATCGAAAGAACTGGCCGCGATTGCGACAAAAGCCAAACCACGGTTGCTGGTTCTTTACCATCAGTTGCTGTGGGGGGCCAGCGCTGAAGACTTGTTGAATGAAATTAGACAGGGATATCAAGGCAAAGTGATCTCCGGCGAAGACCTGGGCGTTTACTGAGGCCTAAGTTTGTTGTAGCTTTCAAGAAATAGTTGGCGGATAAATCCGTTCGCCCCGATGTCGCGTACTCAGGTGGGTAGAAACATCCACATAAATATAAATTCGAGGCGCCCTTATGTTCGCGCATAAGCGCGTCTTCTCAATACGAAAGGAAGAATAAAGATGCATAGATTGAGAGTCGTAACAG